>CAZYLA010000034.1:0-10170 GCA_964648435.1 uncultured Candidatus Saccharibacteria bacterium | reverse complement strand
TTTTTAAAAACTTCTTTTTTGGCTAACCTCAGCAGAAAATAGACATCTTTTGCTTTTGCGTTTCGAGTGTTAATTATAAAATTAGCGTGATATTCACTAATCTTTGCCTCCCCTCTTTTTGCCCCCTTTAAACCGCATTTCTCAATTAAAAATCCAGCAGATTTAGGAAAGGGATTTTTAAAAACTGAACCTGCTGAAGAACCGGCTGGAATTTTAGTACTTCTTATTTTTAAAATTTTCTGCCGTTTTTTTTGTAAAATCTCTTTTTTGCCTTTTTTTAGTTTTAAAACCACTTCTAAAATTATAGGTTTCTCGCCTCTTGTTCTTTTAAGTCGAGATGAGCGATATTGATACCGAAGCCATTTCTTCCCAACTCTTTTTATTTTCTCATTCGGCATCAAAAGCTCGACTTCCTCGACGACTCCCCCGATCTCCCACCTACCTTTGGGCCAACCCGCGTTACCATAAATTGCCCCGCCGATTGTCCCCGGAATGCCACTCCCCTGCTCTAATCCTGAAAGCCCGGCGTCGACTGCGGCACTCACAAGCCGATCAAAAACAACTCCTGACTCTGCAAAAATTTTCTCGCCCTTAATCTCAAATCTCCGAGCTTCATTTTTAATAACAAGCCCGGAAAACCCCTTATCACTTATCAAGATATTGCTGCCTCCACCCAAAATAAAAAATGGCAAATTGTTTTTCTTTGCCGTTAAAACCGCCTTTTTTAAATCGTTTTTATTTTTTGCCGCAAAAAAATATTGCGCCCTGCCTCCAATTTTAAAAGTCGTAAACTGCGCCAAATTAACACCCTTTTGAAACCTCTCTAACACCAACATTCATTTTTTATACAGGGCCTATTATTTTTCTTGTTTCTTCCAATGCCTTTTGGCTTCTTCTTCCATCTTTTCAAGACGGTCATAGTAGTCAGGAAACTCATTTAAATGAGCTAAAGCGATTTTGCCGGTGATAACGGGATCGTCATTGCTTACATTGGTGTTGGCATTAACTGTACCGTGTTCAAGCTCAATATCCATGCCCCGCCTGAATTGATTAATGTCAAATTTCAACCAGTCAATACCAAGCTTCTCTCCTACTTCCCTAGCCTCTTTGGCTGTAAAACTTTTTTTAGATTCCACAAATTTAAAAATTAATTATAACTTACTTGTGATCTTAATAGTATGTTCGGCAATACTGTTACAATCTTCAGCAAAAACAAAAATTACTTTTTCTTTAAGCAATAAACATAAAGCTGACCGTCATCGCGTTTAAAGTTTCTCTAAAATCTCGTCAGCAAGCTTATTGAAAGAGCCAACTGCCATTACTATTATAATATCATTTTTTCTTGCCTCGCCCAAAACATATTCTAAAACTTTTTCTTTTGTAGGAAGGTAAAAAGTATTCGGCTGGTTTTTTTTAATAGCAGCAACAACTTCTTGAGAATTGATAAGTTTCTCTGCCTCTGTACCTGTTTCGCGAGCGCCATAAATATCGGGAATAACAGCAATATCTGCTTTATTAAAGACCATCGCGAGTTTTGACAAAGTTTCTCTGGTACGCGTAAAGGTATGGGGTTCAAAAATAGCCCAAATCCGCTTTTTAGGGAATTGAGCCCGAGCGGCGTCAATAGTTGCCTCAATGGCCGTTGGGTGATGAGCATAATCATCAACCACAATTATACCTTTTTTCTTTCCCTTAATTTCAAAGCGTCTTGAAACCCCCTTAAAAGAGAAAAGTGCGCCTCTTATTTTTTCCATATCAATTCCTATGGTGTAGGCCACTGAAATTGCAGCCAAGGCGTTTTGAATATTTAAAACTCCCGGCACTTGAAGTTGAAACTCGCCAATTAACCCACCACCAAACTCAACTTCAAAAGTTGAACCAATTCCTTGAAAAGTAATATTCTTTGCCTGATAATCTCCTTTTTTTAGCCCAAAACTTATTTTTTTCCCTTTTACTGAAAGTGTTTCTAAATTTTTATCTTCAGCATTAAAAGAAAAATAGCCATTTGCCGGAATCTGAACAACAAATTTTTGAAATGCCGCTTTTAACCCCTCAAAATTTTTATAAACATCAAAGTGGTCCATCTCCATAGAAGTAATTACCCCAAAATGAGGATGGTAGTGTAAAAACTTTGGGGTCCTGTCAAAAACACTTGTAAAATATTCATCGCCTTCAGCAACTAGATATTTGCCCTTACCAACCGAACTGTTTATGCCTAAATTCTTTAAAACCCCACCAATAAAAAAGCTGGGGTTTTCACCAGCTTCTTTTAAAATCCAGGCAATCATGGCGCTTACAGTTGTCTTTCCATGGGTGCCTGTCACCACGATGCGATATTTATCTTTTGAAATCTTGTATAAAAATTCAGGAAAAGAAACAATTTCAATTTTCTCTTTTTGGGCCGCTAAAACTTCGGGATTATCTTTTGAAATTGCACCACCAATGACTACCAAATCCGGCTCTTTTAAATTTTCTTTTTTGTAAGGCACTTGATATTTAATGCCATATTTTTCAAGTGCTTCGCTCGCCGGCGGATAAATATCAGCCGAGTCAGACCCACTCACTTCAAACCCAAGCTCTTTTGCTATTCCTGCAAGAGCACTCATCCCAATGCCACCAATGCCAATAAAATGGATTTTTTTAATGCTTTCAAGATTCATTATTTATTCTTAAATAGCTTACCACAAGCCAAATCAACTACGAGGTTGGCAAGGCGCTCGGTTGCATCTTTTATGCTTAGCTTTCCTGCTCGACTCGCCATATCTTCTAAAACACTCGGGTCTCTCATTAAATAGTCAATTTCGTTTATAAAAAGATGAGGCGTTAAATTTTGCTCGGTAATTACTTTAGCAGCGCCCAAGTGAGCTAAAATAGAAGCGTTTTTTACTTGATGATCAGCCGCTGCATCTGCCAAAGGAATTAAAATACTTGGTTTTTTAAGAGCCATGATTTCTGAAATTGTGCCTGCGCCGGCACGCGAGACAACAAGGTCCGCTGCCGCAAAAGCATGTTTAAGCTCATCCTTTAAAAATCCTCTTAGATTATAAAATTCTGAAAGTGGAGGCTGTAAAATTCTACTAACAGTCCTCTTTAGTTTATCAAAATTTGCTTCCCCGCATTGATGAATAATTTGATAGCGCTCAAGAAGTTCTGGAAGAGCCTGAATTACCACATTATTTATTTTCTCGGCGCCTTGAGAGCCGCCTAAAATTAAAATTGTAGGCCGAGCCTCAATAAGATTAAAAATTTCAACAGCAACTTCTTTTTTGCCCCTAAAGAGCGTTTCCCGAACCGGATTGCCAGTCAAAATGCTTTTCTTTGGAAAATAATTTTTTGCCTCTGGAAAAGAAACCGCAACAACGCGCGCCATTTTTCCGCAAATTTTATTTGCCAACCCAGGCACCGCATCTGATTCATGTATAATCACTGGAATCCAATAAAAGAAGCTGGCAACAACAACTGGAAAACTGGCATACCCACCTTTTGAAAAAACAACGTCAGGCATATACCAAAATACGTGCCAGAAAGCTTGAACAACACCAATGGGAATTTTGAAAAGTAGGTCAATAAAATTTTGACCTGAGGGATAGCGCCGAATTTTACCAACTGAAATTTGTTTTATAGGAATACCCTCTTTCTTAAAAAGATCTGTTTCAAATTTTCCTTTTGGGCCAATAAAAAGAAATTCAAGCTCCTCGCTCTCCCCAATAATTTTTTTAATTTCTCTGGCAACCGCCACAAGCGGCATAATATGTCCGCCTGTGCCGCCGCCAGCAAGAAGTACTCGCATATTGCTTATCGCCAATTGTAGTTCTATTATAACACTTAAAGGCTTGTTTCAAAAGTGTTTACTTGACAGAAACTTGAATTTGTAATAATAATAAGATATAAGTCAAAAAAGGAGGATACTATCATGCGCTTCTATGTAAAAGTAAAACGGTTTATTGGGGAGCTGCTGTACAGATTGGGCATCCTTACAGAACTGACCATTTTCTATGACGGCTCCGGGGTTCACATAAACAGGGTGCGCTTTGGGAAAACAAGATGGCAATGAAAATAGATGGCATAAAGACTGTCTTAGAGTGCGCCAAACACATGAAGAGACCAGGTACCCGGAATAGACCTGTCCGATAAATAATAAATAACGGACGGGTTTTTTCTTTGCGCCAAAAAACCCGCCTCGCGAGGCGGGTTTTTTGGCGCAATCTGCTGTCTGCTGTCTGTTGTCTGACATTAATGGCTATACTTCGAAATGTTCAAAAGAATTCCCGCGGCAATCAAAGAAAAAGCAAGCGAAGAGCCGCCATAACTAATAAAAGGAAGAGGAATCCCGGTTAAGGGAATAATTGCGAGATTAGCCGAAATATGTATAAATGCTTGAAAAATAAACCAAGAGGTAATGCCAGTAGCCAAAAGTCGACCAAACTGGTCAGGCGCTCTCGCAGCAATCCGAAAGCCGCGAATTGCTAAAATAAAAAGTAAAACAAGAAGAATAGAAACCCCGATTAAGCCAAGCTCTTCGCCAATAATAGAAAATATTGAGTCGCCTGCGGGCTCAGGCAAATAATTATATTTCTGCCGGGAATGGCCAAGACCAACCCCAAAAATACCCCCAGAGCCAATGGCCATTAAAGCCTGATTAACTTGATAGCCTACCCCTTGAGGGTCAACTTCAGGATGTAAAAAAACTGTAAAACGCGCCAAACGATACGGTGCCGCCTGAATAAGAAGAAATAAAATCAGCGCGGCTATAATCGCAACTACAAAAAGATGACGCAGTCTCCCTCCAGCGACAAAATAAACAATACAACCCGTAAGAGCAATAATTGCTAAAGTACTAACATCCGGCTGCAAGGCAATTAAAAGAGTAATAACCCCCATCACCATTAAAAACGGCATAAAACCTAAAGAAACATCTCTAATAGCCCCGCCTTTTTTTGAAAGCCAAGCTGCCAAGTAAATAATAAAAGTAATTTTTGCAAGCTCGGTTGGCTGGAATTGAAAAAGACCTAAATTAACCCAGCGCTGGGCTCCTTTATAACTCGCCCCAACCCCAGGAAAAAACACTAAAACCAAAAATGCTAAAGTAATAATTAATAAGAGAAAAGCAAACTTCTGTAGTTTTTGATAATGAAATCTTTGGGTAACAACCCATCCCAAGATGCCAGTAATAACGCCATAACTAAGCTGGTGTTTTAGGAGATAATATTTATCCCCAAAATTCTCATAGGCAATGACAACACTTGCACTGGAAACCATAATCAGACCAAAAATAAGAAGCGCAAAAATAGTGAGCATTAAGGCATAATCTGGGGTTTCACTAGTTCTTTTTCTCATATAATTAGATAGTTAGAAATTCATTGTGTCGAAAGCATGAAAATCGTAATCGATAATCGAAAATGGAAACTCGAGGGGGTATCAGAAAATAAAAGGATTCTCCTATAGAAATCATGTATGATTATTGCGTAGCAAGGAAACGAGTAGCTTCGAATTTCGATTTTCTAAATAACGATTTTTGATTCCCCTATTATTCCAGGAGGCTATTGATAATACTTTCTCCTTTTAATTTCAATTTAAATTTTTAACAATTTCATTAAACTGCTCTCCTCTATCAAATTCATTTTTAAAAATTCCAAAACTAGCTGCTCCGGGAGAAAGAAGGACAATGTCGCCTTTTTGAAGGCCTCGAGTCGCTTTTTCAACTGCTTCTTTCATATTATTAACTTTTAAGACAGGCACATCTTTAGAAAGATATTTTTTTAGTAAGGGCTCGAGTTTTTCTGTCGCTGTCCCTTCAAACAAGACAACCTTTTTTGCTTTTTCAGAAACTTTTTTGGCCAACCCTTCAAAATCAAGATTTTTGTCTGTTCCCCCGGCAATTAAAGAAACTTTTTCAGGAAAAGAATCAAGCGCAGCAATAGCCGCCCCAGGATTTGTTGCTGTAGAATCATTATAATACTTAAGCCCGTTTTTTTCTCCCACAAGCTCAAGTCGAAAAGAAACACCCTTAAAGCGGGAAACAACTTTCTTAATAATTTTCTCCTTAACATCTAAAATTCCGGCTACTGTAACCGCCGCAAGAACATTTTGGATATTATGCTCGCCGGGAAGACGGATGTTGGAAAGGGCTAGGAGGTGGCGAGATTTTTTTTCGGCGCGGCCGCGCCGAAAAAAAATCTCGCCGTTCTTCACAAATACCCCCCTTTTAACCTCTTTTTTCCGGCTAAACCAAAAAATCTTTGAAACTGCCTTTTTTGCCATTCCTTGACAGTGATTATCATCAAAATTTAAAACCAGAAAATCATCTTTCGTCTGAAAACGAAAAATAAGCTCTTTCGCCCTCACATAATCATCAAAGTCCTCATAGCGGTCGAGATGGTCAGGCATCACATTTAAAACAACCGCAATGTGAGGACTTTTTCTGTGAGAAAGAAGCCCTTCAAGTTGCCAGCTTGAAAGCTCTAAAACGCAAGTCGTTTTCTCATCAATCTCATCTAGGATATCAAGCATTGAAACCCGAATATTGCCGGCCACAGCTGTTTTTATTCCTGCTCCCTTTAAAATTTCATAAAGCAAAGTGGCAGTCGTAGTTTTGCCTTTTGTTCCAGTAATTCCAATAATTAGTCCTTTAAAAAGTTCAAAAAAAAGACCAGTATCGGTCTCAATTTTAACCCCGGCCCCACGCGCAATCCTCAAAAATTTTGAGTCTCTGGGAACTGCCGGATTTTGAATCACTAAATCAGCATTTTTAAAATCTTCTTCCCGATGTTCCCCCAAAACATACTTAATTGGCAGATTAGAAAGCGCCTTAATAGATTCTCTCAGTTCTTCTTTCTTTTTTAAATCCGTCACTAAAACTTTAGCGCCCCTTCTCGCAAAAAACCGAGCAACACCAACTCCTCCACCATGCACCCCAAGACCCATAACCACTACTTTTTTATTCTTGAATTTTTCAACTTTCATTTCGCAAAACTTTTCCTTCTAAAGAAGAAGTGAATTTCCCTTCTTTATAAACAACATTGCCGTTTACAAAAACAATTTTAATGCCGCTTGAAAAAGCATAAGGATTTTTAAAGTCAGAGTTGCTCTGAATTTCTTTGGAGTCAAAAATAACAATATCTCCAAAATTGCCCTTTTTTATGACCCCCCGGTCACTAATGCCAAACTTCTTTGCCGGCATGCCTGTAATTTTATGGATAGCCTTTTCTAATGACAGAATTTTTTTATCAAGAACAAAGTGCCGAATAAAATAAGGAAAAGCACCAAAATCTCGAGGATGAGGCAGGGTTCCCTTTACTGGTTCAAGATTCTTATGCCCGCCAGCTTCGGCCGTAATTATCCCAGAAGGGTTCTTAATAATCGTCTCTAAATCTGCTTGTTTAATAACTTCTTTGAGATAACGAAAACTAAGCGCCCTTCCTCCAGTCGCAAGAAGGGTATTAATCAAGGCCTCACTTCCGCTTACTTCTTGTTTTTCTGCAATTTCTTTAAAAGAAGCACCCACAAATTTAGGGTTAAGAGGCGATTGGGCAATTCTTAAATTTAAAAATTCTTTTTCTCTTTTTTTAAGCCCTTTCAAAAGAAATTTTCTTACCTCTTTTTCTTTAAGTCGCTCAAGCATTTTTATAATACCGCCTTCATGAAGCCATGAAGGCAAATACGAAGAAAGAGAAACAATATCCTCCTGATAGGGAGTAATACTCAGAGAAATATCAAGGCCGCTTTTTTTCGCATTCTGAACTAATTTTAAAACTTCAGCGGCGCTCTCTTCCTTATAAGAAAACTCTGCAATATCTATCGAGACTTTTGTTTCTGAAGCCATTTTAACAAGATCCTGAAGAAGTTCCCGGGGCGATTCTTTTTCACCATAAGCAAAATTAAGTGAAAGAACGCTCTTTTTTCCTTTCAGAGCTTTAAATATTTCCAAAAGCTCCTCATCGCTTTCAGGATTGTTTGGAATTCTTGAGAACTCAACCGACACCCCAAAAGCGCCTTTTTTAAGAGCTTCTCTAATAAATTTTTTAATGATTTTAATCTCGTCTTTTTTAAGTCTTCGGCCAATCTCACCAATAACGCCCCGTCTCAAGACCCGATAACCAAGAAAAGTGCCCAAATTAATGCCAATGCCTCTCCTCTCTAAAATTTCAAAAAGCTCTTCTTCCGAAGACCAGTTAATCGTCATATTTGTTACTGGCGCCCATTTTTCAAGCTCAAGAGTCAAATTATCGCCCCAAACTGGAAAAAGAGAAAAACCAAAATTACCTACTAAGGCAGTCGTAATTCCTTGGCTCACCAAGTTTTTCATCTCTGGATAATTCAAAAAAGACCAATCAAAATCAACTCTGCTTTTAGTATCAATAAAACCAGGAGCAAGAACGAGTCCTTTTAAATCAATCTCCTTTTCTGCCTTGAGACCCTTAAGATCACCAATAGCAGAAATTTTCTCATCATCTAAAGCAACATCTCCGTGATACGCTTTTTTCCCGCTCCCATCAATAATCAAAGCATTTTTTAGTAAAATTTTAGCCATTGAATTATATATATAAAGATTTTGGATAATTCTCCCCTTTTTTTTGCAAAAAGTGCGGGATTTAAACACATACATTTTAGATCCTAATTTAAATCAATAAATTTTACTTTGTTTTCTTTAGGACTATAGACCGCAAAACTGGGCGGATGAAAAATGCCGCCGATTTCTCCAGGATTAACAAGAAGGGTCTTCCCGACTTTTTCTACCCCCTTTTTGTGGGTGTGCGCGTACAAAACAAGATCAAATTCTCCACTCTTCGCCTTATCTTTTGCAAGATCAGGAAAATGGTTAAAAAATATCTTTCTTCCCTCCACCCTGATTTCCCCATAACCAAAAGTAGGCTGAAAATAAAAATTCTTATAAGTACCCGCTTTGGTCATTAGATTCTCAATGTCGCCATCATTATTGCCAAAAACCGCTTCCACCTCCGCCTTAATCCTTCCAAGAATATCAATTATAAAAGGTGAACAAAAATCTCCGAGATGAATAACCAGATCTGGCTTTATTTTGTTATTAAGAATCTCAACCACTTTCTCCGTGTTTTTGACATTGTCATGAGTATCAGCGATAATAGCAATTTTCATATATTGTTAAGTAAACGGTAAATGGTAAATCGTAAATGGTAACTTTTTAAAAACAGGTTCTTTCATAATTTATCACCATTTACCATCTACGATTTACTATTTACAGCTTGTTAAAATTTTCCTCCCCCGATTAAGCCGATTACCAACCCAACCGCGGCGCTGACGATGGCAACAATCCAAAACCGCATTGTTACTTTTGACTCTGGCCAACCAAGTGCCTCAAAATGGTGATGAATTGGTGCGCTAAGAAAAACCTTGCGTTTAAATAATTTTTTAGAAGTAATTTGAATAATTACGCTAAGAGACTCAATCACTAAAGGCAAGGCAATGATTGGTAAAACAAGAGCTGAATTTGTAAGCATTGCAATAATACCCAGTGTTGTTCCTAAACTCATTGCACCAGTATCGCCCATAAAAAACCTTGCGGGATGTACATTAAACCATAAAAAAGCAAGGAGTGCTCCACAAATAACCGCACAAAAAGTTGCTAAATCAACCTTGCCTTTCACAAAAGCAATAACGCTATAAGCCCCAAAACAAGTTAAAAGAATGCCACCCGCAAGACCATCCAAACCATCCGCTTCATTAACTGAAAAAGCAGTCGCCACGATAACAAAAATAAAAAGCGGGATATACCAAAACCCGATTACAAAATCACCAACGCCCGGAACATGAATTATATCAAAGCCAAGCTTGTAATAGAACCACCAAGCACCAATCACTGCCACAATAGTATATAAAAGAAGACGGTGCCGCATTCGAAGGCCTCCAAAGCGGCCAATTCTTCGAATGCCAATATAATCATCAAGAAGACCTAAAAGTGCCGCGCTCACCAACGCAAACAAAGGCAGCCATGTTTCCTTTCGGGTTAAAAAATTTATAAATCTAAAAAAGGGTGTGTCAATAACTTCTGCTAAAAACCCAAAAAGAACGATCAGAAAAAAAACAGTTACCCAAATTAAAAGACCTCCCATTGTTGGGGTGCCCGCTTTCTTAGCGTGAAGCTTGGTCATAATCGGCGCTCCTTCCTTGGCAATGTGCTTTCCCAGGCGATAG
>CAZYLA010000033.1:0-10427 GCA_964648435.1 uncultured Candidatus Saccharibacteria bacterium | reverse complement strand
AAAATTATTAACAAAGAGCAAAACAAAAAAAAGAAGAAGATAACTTATAAAAATAGATTTTTCTTGAATCCCTGAAGGTAATAAATTCAAAAATAGAGAAATTATAAACAAAATGACAATTGAAAGGGGAATGCCTAAAAAAAATCTTTCTATAAAAGACAAGTTTCCTTTTGGAAAAAGCACCTTCAAAAGAAGATAACCTGGCAAGACCAATAAAAAAATAAAACTAAGAAAAACTTGAATGCCTAAAATAAACATAACTATTTTGGCGCTTTTAAAATTTCATAAACTTTTTCTGCAAGATAGGGAAAAGTAATCTTTTTAATTTTTTCAAAGGAGATAGAAGTAATTTTCTCTTTAAGACCTTTATCAAGAAGAACTTTTTCAAGCGCTCCAGCAAAAGCGCTACTTGTTTCTTCCTCAACAAGAAAACCATAGCCAAAATATTTTTGAATACCAGAGTTTAAACTCACGTAAGGTTTTTGAAAATACATCGCTTCTGTTAGCCGAAACGATGACTTGGCTTTATTTGTGGGACTACGGTCAACCGGATCAGCAACTACATCAGCGATTTTTATCAATGGAAAAGCATTTTCTTGCACAAATCTTCCTAAAAATTTTACTTTTTGATTAATTTTTAAAGATTTAACCTTCTCTTTTAGAAAAAAATAATCTTCGCCGCTTCCCCCAATCACTAAAAAAACATTATCTATTCTCTCGGCGACTTTTTTAAAGGCAGTAAGTAAAATGTCAAGCCGGTGGCCTGAGGCAATGCTCAAGCTTCCTAGATAAAGAATAATTTTTTCGTCCTGAGGCAAGCCGAATTCTTTTTTAATGTCTCTCTTGTCTTTTAAAACTTCTTTTTTTAAAGAAAGATCAATTCCTGTAGGAATAAAAGTAATTTTTTGCTCGGCAACCCCAAGTTTTTTATAATGCTCAACTAAAAACGGCGAGCAAGCGAGAATATGGTCACAAAATTTAACGCCTACCTTTTCAGTGAGCTTTAAGATGAACTTTTGAAAAGGGGTTACTTTTTTGTTTGAGGCGTATTCTAAATCATCACTGTCTAAAATGAGTTTTACTCTCTTCAGTTTTGCCGCTAAAATTGCGGGGGTAAAATTATGAGGGTGGGGCTTAGAAACAATAATTGCATCAATGTTTTTTTCTTTTAAAAGCGTCCACAGAATTCTTAAAGAAGAAATCTTCAAAACAAAAAGGAGTTTTAAAAAAGGAAAATACTGTTTTGAACGCTCATCTTTAAAAAAAGCTGCCTGACCAAGATAACAAGAAGTGACTCCTTTTTCTTCTTGGAACCTTTTTTGAACACAAAAGCGATATTTATAGTGAAGTAGAAAAAGTTTTACTTTAACCCCCTTTTTTGCAAGTTCCTTTGAAAGGGGCAAAAGTCGTCCTAAAAAAGTTGAACTCTCTCTTCCAAGCGATGAAACAATAACGACTTTCATAAAATTACCTTTTTGATTCTTCTATTAACTTTTTAAAGGCTTCTACATAAAGAAGCGCTACTCGGTCCCAAGAAAAGTTCTTAACAGTATACTCCCGCGCTTCTTTCCCAAATTCTTTTAATCTTGTCTTATCTTCAAAAAGGCCCTTAATTGCTAGGTGAAAACTAGTGGCATCGCCGCTTCTGACTAAAAAGCCGTTTTTTTCATTGTGAACTGCATCGGGAATACCCTCAATGTTAGAGGCAAGAACGGGAAGGGCTGCGGAAGAAGCTTCCAAAGCGACCATCCCAAACCCTTCAAAATCACCCTTAATTTTAATATTTGGCATTACAAACAAATGAGCAGTGTTATAAACTATTTTTAACTCGTCTTCAGAAAGAGCGCCTAAAAGAAAAACCCTGTCTTGAAATCCCTTTTCGTAAATTGCTTCCTTGATTCTTTCTTTTTCTATCCCCCGACCTATAACTAAATAAATGTAATTTTCAGAAAGTTTGGGCATCACGTTTAAGACAAACCACCTCACCCCTTTTCTCTTAACAAGTCGGCCTACGGTAACTAAAATATTTTTGTCTTTCAGAAAATCAGTTTTTACATTTAAAACTGCCGCAAGCTTTGCCAGCGAAGGTTTCTTTTCTAAAAAATATTCCCATTGACTGACGCCCACAGGAACAACAACTGTATTCTTGAGACCCTTTTTAATTGCTTCGCGGCAAGTCGCCTCGCTAATACAAATAAAAAGGTCAGCTCGTAAAAACTTTTTTAAATAAAACCGGTAAACCTTGTGATTAAAAATTTTTTCGAAAAGAGAACGCTTTTTAAGATCTTTTTGTTTCGGGGAATCTTGGTAGGTAATATCGAGACCATGAAGAGTAACAGCAATAGGTTTTTTCCTGTAAAAAATTTTGATAAAAAAACCGACAATGGCAAGTGTCGGATCACTTAAGTGAATCAAATCAACCTTAGGCGCCCAAAAAAGACCTTTAAAAATTGCGCTGAGCGCAAAAAGGGGTAAAAAATAACGACCTCTTCTATTGGCAACGATATAACTTTTTTCTATACGGCGGCTAATACTGGTCGTTAGGTTATAACTTAATTTTTCCATTCCGCCGATAATCGGTGGATAAGCGCGGGTGATAAAAAGAACTTTTAGAGGATGTTTTTTCATTTTTGCTTTTTATTTTTTTCGGTAGGACCTTTTCTTTTCAAGATACAAAATTTCTTCCTGAATTTTGCGGTTGCGGCTAAGCATATCTGCCAAAAGACCTGTCACAAAGAAAAGGAGGCCCAAAATCAAAAAGGCGACTGAAAGAATAACTAAAGAACGATAGGGAAAAGTCATGCCGGTTATAAGCCAGTGAATAAAAACAAAAATGCCAGAGATAAACCCAATCAAGCCAAAAATAACGCCAAAACTGCCAAAAAATCTCATTGGCTGATAATCCCGGAAAGCAGTAAGGATAATAAGAAGTGATTTATAACCGTAAACAATTGGGTAAAAGAAGCCGCTGGCTATTTTTGACTTGCCAAATTCACGTTCTCCACGGATTTTGAGCGGCACTTCGCAAATCCGCATATCTTTATTATGAAGATTGATAAAAGTTTCTTGAGTATAAGTAAACTTTCCAAAAAGATTTAAGCGCAAGGCAGCTTCGCGAGAAAAAGCGCGAAAGCCGCAGGAAACATCCGTAAAATCGCCGCCCGTAATAAAATTAATTATTCGGGCGACCATCCGGTTGCCCCAAATTTTAAGAAAGGGCATCTTTGGAGTTAAATTCTTATCTCTAAAACGACTGGCAGTTACAAAATCTGCTTGATTTTTTAAAATTGGGTCTATAAGTTTGGGGATATCAAGGGGATTAAACTGACCGTCGGCATCAATGTTAACAACAATATCGGCATCTCTCTTTAAGGCTTCCTTTAATCCCCGTGAAAATGAAAATCCAACACCCTGATTGCGACCATTTGAAAACACGCTCGCACCAGCCTCACGTGCCCGACGTACCGTATCATCAGTTGAGCCGTCATCAATAACAATTGTCTCAACATCGGAAACACCCTCAATATCTCGAGGAATTTTTCGAATAACTTCTCTGATTGTCTTTTCCTCGTTGTATGCAGGAATAATAACAACTAATTTCATATTTTTAAACCAAAATAACCTTGCCTACCGAAGTCCTAACATAAAATCAGGACGAAGGCGGAACTCTTAAAAAGCTAGTTCTATTGTAGCGAAAAAGAGAGAATTTGGCAAATGGCAAACAGGTAAATAGTAAATAATTGGCGCTGAAAAACCTGCTAGCAGGTTTTTCAGCGCCCTATGGAGCGTTCTTTTTAAAAAGAAAAAGCACTTAGCAATAATCGCTGCTAAGTGCTTTGATGATCAAAGACATCTCCCTAGGCTCTTTAGGAGGCAACGAGATTGGTTTCCCCGGCCTTAAGAGCCCTCAGGATGTCAGCCACGTCCTTGCCGTCCGGATGATAACCAACGAGATAATATGCCCCAACGAGATGCTCCTCGCCATCCCCGGAACTGGCCCCGGAACTGGCCTTTAAGCGGTCAAAGACGAGCTTGACGCCGCCCCGAATAAGAGCCAGCTCACTATGAGGAATCTCTTTTCTTGGAATAGAATTCATGTTAGAAGTCGTTATTTTCCGCTAAAATTAGTTAAAACACTCAACGACTTACAAGAATGACGAGTCACTCAAAATAGTTTTACGCTTTACGTTGTGGCTTTTTGCTTTACGCTTTTAAAAATTTATGCTATAATAGAAGGAAGTAAAGGCAAAGATAAAAATTAAAAATTATGAAACAAAGTAAATTATTGCTATATTTTGTTCTGTCAGGCCTTATTTTTACAGGTTTTTTATTTGTGCCAAAAAAGGCCCTGGCTGGCGAGGCAGAGAATAAAAAACTTTTACAAAGCCAAAGCTCTTATATTCAAAAGGCGTGCGGAAAATACATTCGCTACTCAAAGAGTAAGTTGCGTGACTGTATTAGGAGAGAATCAAGTATTGAATATAATCGAAAAATCCTTCAAAGAGAAAGCTCAAAAGTTCAGCGAAGATGCAACCGTTATATTGAGGCATCAAAAGACGATATGCTAAATTGTATCCGTCGGGAAACCGGGAGAGAAGTCGGCATCTCTATTATTGGCAGACAGCCAATTATCAGAGTCGGTATTTTGGGCACTAAAAAGAAGGTTAAATTGACTGCAAATGGCGAATTTTATATTAGAGACAAAAATAACAAGACCTTAAAAACTCTGCCTGCAAACCGAACTGTTGAAGTTTCAATGAGTGGCTCAAGATATGTAGTTAAGGGTAGGGGAGTTAATCTTAAAATGAGCTCTTACCCCCGCTTTGTTTCAAGGCGCGCTATTATGAATGTTCTTTCACCAAAAGAGTATTACCACCGTTTTAAAAATACAATTGAAGTAAGAAAGGGAGGAGATGGAAAGCTCTGGGTAATCAATGAAATCCCTTTGGAAAACTACATTGCTGGTCTCGGAGAATGTGGAAATAGCGGACCAAAAGAATACATAAAAGCGCTTGGTGTTGCTGCCCGGACTTACGCTTATTACTGGAAGTCAAAAGGCGGCCGTCACCCCAGTAATCATTTTGATGTCTGGGACACTGCTTCCGACCAGCTTTATTATGGCTATGACTATGAAAGAAAAATCCCACGCGCTGTCCAAATCTTCCGTTCTGTTGGCGGCGAAATGGTAACTTATAAGGGACAGCCAATTGCCGCGGTATACCACTCTGCAAGCGGCGGCAAAACAAAAAACGGTCCTCATCCATATCTTCGAAGTGTATCTGATCCTTATGGCGGCAAGACTCGGCTTGGCCATGGAATGGGCCTCTCTGCTCAAGGTGCAGTTGGCTATGCCAAGCATGGCAAAAGCTACAAGTGGATTTTAAAACACTACTACCGGGGCACGAGAGTTCAGAAGATATACTAAGATGCCTAAAAAACCTTTACTTGTTTTTGATATGGATGGTGTTCTAATTGATTCAATGCCGCTTCATATAAACATATTTGTAAAGCTTACTCGGAATTTTTCAAAAGGAAAAATTAAAAAAGAAGTCGCGAAGAAAATATATTTAAATACTGCAGGATTTACTCTTTCTTCGCAGTTTAAAAGATTGTTTAAAAAAGAATCTATCCCCCTTACAGAAAAGGACAATAAAAAACTTGTAAAAGAATTTTTCAGAATAAAAGAACAAAGAAGAATTTCCAAAAATTAATATTGCGGCGCGGCTGGTCTTCAGACCAGCCGCGCCGCTTTTTATATAAAAGATAAAAAAACCTTAACAAAACTAAAAGACCATGATACTATATAATTACTAATAGAACAATATGCGCATCCTAATTTACAGTCATGAATTTCCGCCTCTTGGGGGAGGAGCAGGGGAAATCACCTATCAAATTGGGAAGGTGATGGCAAAGTATGGCCACAGGGTCTATATTCTTACGGGCCGTTACAGTCATCTTTTAAAATATGAGAAAAAAGATGGAATGGAAATTTATCGGATTTCTCATCCACACGGCGCAGTTCCTGGCCAGTACCCGCGACTCTGGGGTTTTTTGATGTTCATTCCCTTCTCATTTCCAAAACTTATCTGGCTAATACTCGCTAAAAAAATTGACCTTATAAATGCTCAATTCGCTTTCCCTGCAGGGTTACCAGCTGTAATTGCCGCAAAACTGACTTTTAGGCCTTGTGTTGTCAGTTTCATCGGGGGCGATGTTTACGACCCCTCTCGGCCGGCAATGAGCTGGCAAAGAAAACTGGTGATTCGTTTTGTTTCTGCACTTGCCACAAAATTAACCGCAAACAATACAGAGCTTGAAAGCCGGGTGCGCGCCTTTGGAGTCAAAAAGCCAATTGAAATTATTCATTACGGGGTTGACCCAAAATTTGTGCCTGATAAAACAAAACGCGATCCGAATGTGGTAAAAATTTTATCTTTGAGCCGGCTTGTGCCCAGAAAAGGTTTGCCTACTTTTATTGAAGCCCTTGGTATTGTTGCCAAAAAAGCCCGCTTTCCCTTTAAAGTTACAATTGGCAGCGAAGGGCCCTTAAAAGAAGAACTTCGAAAAAGAGCTAAAGATCTCGGAATTGAAAACAAAATTGAATTTCCCGGCTTTATTGAGGATTCCCAAAAAGTAGCGCTCTGCCAATCCCATAATATTTTTGTTTTGCCTTCCTTACATGAAGGATTTCCAATTGTTTCTTTAGAAGCAATGGCAACTGGCATGGCAATTGTCGCCACAAATGTCGGCGGCATTCCTGATGAAGTCACTGACAACGGAATTTTAGTACCAAAAGAAAATCCAGAAAAACTTGCCAAGGCCTTAGTAAAACTTATTAATAATTTTGAGCTTCGCGAAGAAATGGGAAACAAGAGCAGAAAGCGGATTGAAAAACTTTTTACCTGGGAAAAAGTTGGCCGGCAGTACGAAAAATTATTTAAAAAAGCAGCGAGAAAATGACTATTTAAAAAATATTTAATTTTTTAAATAGTCATCCTGAGGAAGCGAAGCGACCGAAGGATCCCTTAGTTATATAATGGGATTCTTCGCTTGCGCTCAGAATGACATCAAAATTTATGAATTTAAAGAATAAAAAAGTATTAGTCACCGGAGGCGCTGGTTTTATTGGAAGCCACTTAACAGAACGACTTGTTAATGAAGGCGCAAAAGTTACTGTAATTGATAATCTTAAGGCAGGCAAAAAAGAAAACCTTGAAAAAGTCAAAGATAAAATAAAATTTATCAAAGGCGATATTAGAAACGAAGAGTTGGCCGAAAAACTTGTCCAAAAAAACGAAATTATTTTTCATTTTGCGGCAAATGCCTCGGTGCCACGCTCTGTTGAAGACCCAGACCTTGATTTTGAATCAAATGTAATTGGCACCCAAATTCTCCTTGAGGCCGCAAAAAAACATCCTGTAAAAAAATTCCTTTATGCTTCATCAGCTGGGGTTTATGGTGATTCTATTTACACCCCAATGGACGAAAAGCACCCCACTAATCCAATCTCTCCTTACGGCATTTCAAAGCTGACAGGCGAAAGATACGGCCTTATTTATTATAAACTCTATAAACTTCCTTTTGTCTCGGGAAGAATTTTTAATACTTATGGGCCCCGCCAGCCGCGCTTTATAATGTTTGACTTTTTAAAAAAATTGAAAGAAAACCCACGTGTCTTGCCAATAAAAGGTAATGGCAAGCAAACGCGCGATTATTGCTATGTTGCCGACACGGTTGATGCTTTTATTCTCCTTGCTAAAAAAGACGAGACCGTTGGAGAAGTTTATAATATTGCCTCTGGCCACACAATCAGCTGTATTGACTTGGCCCGCCTAATGATTAAAAAACTCGGCTTAAAAGCAAAAATAACAACTGAAAAAAATCATCGCGGCTGGATGGGCGATGCCATTTACTGGGTCTCTGACCCAACAAAGATTAAACAGCTCGGCTTTAATCCAAAATACGACCTTAATACTGGCCTCACTAAACTAATTTCCTGGTTTGAAGACAAGTACGGGAAAATACAGTAAAAGAATCAAAAAAACAGAAAATAGAAAAAAATTATTACTGAATTCTGTTTTCTGATTTCCCTACTGATTTCTGCTTTCTGAGGAACTGATTTCTGTTTACTTTTAATACAATGTCAAAAAATTTAGAAAAGTTTCAAGTCCTGAGCATCGTCACAAAAATAATTACGCTCACTGTTGGCGTTATCCAGAGCGTGATTATTATCAGAATTTTAAGTGTTCAAGAATACGGCCTTGTTGGCCTTGTTTTATCAATTGGCGCTTTTATTGGCATTTACCAGCATCTTGGGCTTCAGGAAGGAATCATTAGAGAGGTCTCGGCTACAAAAAAGAAAAAACAGGCCGCCAAAGTTATTTCTACCTCGCTTTTAATGCGGCTCTTTATTACGATTCCTTTGGCAATTTTGCTTTTTCTTCTCGCAGGAATAATTAGTGTCAAAGTTTATAATCAGCCGGAAATTACAGCCATTCTTAGGTTTTTTTCACTAATTCTAATTTTGCAGGGCATTGAAGGAATTTTTGGCGCTGCTCTTGCAGGCCTTCAAAAATTCAAAGCACTCTTTAGCGCTCAAATTGTCTCATCTTTGATTGCCCTCGGACTCCTTACAAGTTTTACTTATTTTATGCGTGTTCCTGGTTTTTTCTATGCCATGGCTCTTGCAAGCTTACTTATGACTTCAATCCTTCTAACACTTGTTGCAAAAAATCTTGGGAAAAATATTGCTTTTCCGCGCCGGGAAGAATTTAAAAAAATATTGAATCGGGTTTTTGAAATTAGTTTTATTATTTACTTAGCAAGAATCCTTTTTACTTTTTGGCAAAGAATGGGGATTTTAATTCTCGGCTTTTTTGTATCTGCCTTTGAGCTCGGACTTTTTAATATGGCCCTTGTTTTTGGAACCAAGCTGGTTATTTTGTCTCACGCGATTTCTGAAGTAAACCTTGCAGTGATGACCAAAAAATTCTCTGAAAATTACGAAGATTTTATCAAGACCTTTAAAAGAAATTTTGTCAAAGTTTTCTCATTTGTGCTGTTTGTTTCGCTATCAGTAATCTTTTTTGCCAGAGAAATCATTGTCTATATTTTAGGCAATAAATACTTGCCCGCTTTAAAAATTATTCCGCTGATTATAACTGCCTTTTTTATTTACACAGTAATTGACCTCACAGCAAACAGTTTGTTTGTCCCGGCCAGAAAGCAACGTTTTCGGCTTTATACTTTTATAATTACTGTCATTGTTTCTGGAATAGCAATCTACCTCTTAATCCAAACTGACTCTGCGCCATTCGCTGGCGCTCAGATACAAGACACAAATAAATCTTTTGGCACAGCTCTTGGTCTTTTTGCGGGTATTTTAGCGGGCGGCCTTTACTTAATTGGCGAGGCGCGACAGCGCTTTAAAATTAACGTCATCGCCAAAAAAGAAATTTTAATTGTTTTAGCTCTTTTACCGATTATTATCACTAACTTTTTTAGCGCTGGCTTAATTTCTAAAATGATTATCTATGTTTTAAATACAGGTCTATTTGCTTTAATAATCCAGAAATTGGGAATCATAAATTTTAAAAATCTAAAGACGCTTGTTAAATCATGAAAGCTCAAAACATAATTTGCTTTGCGGGCGCAAAATATGATTTGCCTTATTGGACAAACCGCCAGGAAATAATGAGCCGCGTTTCAAAGGTTCATCGGGTTTTGTATGTTGAGCCGCGGCTTTTTGTTTTGACAATCTTAAAAGACATTTTAAAAAACCCGCGCAAGTTTTTTGATGTTGAAAGAAAGAATGAAAATCTTTTCATAATGGGCCAAATAAATCGTCTACCTTTTTCGAGGAAGCTCTCGATTTGTAACGCAATTAACCAAAAAATCAATGAATTCTTTGTTAAAAAAGCAATCCGCAAATATGGTTTTCAAAATCCGATTTTATGGATTTATGACACCGAGGCCTGTTATTATCTTGGCAAGTTGAATGAAAAATTTGTTTTGTATGACTGCGTTGATAAACACGAAGCCCAAGCCGGTGCTTCAAAGCATCGCGAGCGCGTTCGTCAAGAAGAAAAAAAGATTTTAGAAAAAGCAAATGTTGTCACAACAACCAGCAAAGCTCTTTACCGTGAAAAGAAAAAAGAAAATAAAAATACTTTTTTAGTCCGCAATGTTGGCGACTTCAAACGTTTTAATCCAGAAGCGCTTGCTAAGCTGAAGGTTCCAGAAGACATTAAAAATATTCCCCGGCCAATCGCGGGTTTTGTGGGCGCAATTGACTCTTACAAGCTTAACTTAAAACTTCTGATTGAAATGGCTCTTTATAATAAAGGGGTTTCTTTTGTTTTAATCGGCAAGACTTTTATTGACAAAAAATCAGAATTAGAAAAAATTAAAGACATTAAAAATATTTA
>CAZYLA010000032.1:0-10714 GCA_964648435.1 uncultured Candidatus Saccharibacteria bacterium | reverse complement strand
TTGCTATGTTATGTCATAAACGACATAGCTAGTCCATATTATATTATTTAGTAGCTACGCCAAATTTTGGTGGCGGGGTAATTTCAATGCTTCAGACCACGTGTGAAGCATCGAAATCTTGAAAATCACTCCACAGACACCTGCTTAGGGCTGCACTTCCCCCAGGTCTGTCTTTGGCCAGCTGATCGAGGACAGATCTCGGGCAAAGCTCCTAAAAACTTCCATCGTAATATAACTGCCATGGCAGTTATATTACGTTTTCTGCTTTGGTATAGGACGTCCTATGGAACGTCCCATTAGGAGCTTAACCTAAAATACTCCGCTTTCAAAGCAGGGTATTTTAGAGACTTAAAAGAGACTTAAAACAGATTCTTTTAAAAGAATCTTTCTTTGTTTTTAATTGATATTTATTCCTTCTCTTCTCCCTCTTCTTCGTCACGGGAGCGGATTTCGCGGCGCAAGCTCTCAAGAAACCGAGCGGCCGCATCTTTGCCGCCTAAGCCAAAAGCAAGACCACCTGCAAGTGCTAACATTGCCACTACGCCAATAAAAATCGTCTGGATTAAAGAAACCGCGATCCCAAGCTGAGTCAACGCGGCTAAAATCGCAAAAATCAAGATTGCCCATTTTGCAACTGCGGCCACAAAGCGCGCTGTCGTAAAGCCAGCGCCCTTAACGCCAGCCAAAGTAGCTCGATAAACAAGATTAGCTACTAAAACCGCAACCACTAAAATCACAATAGCGACGACTAAATTTGGAATAAAGAAAAGAACGCGGTTTAAAAACACGCTTACTTGCTGAAGGCCTAAAATGTCGGCCGCAGCGATTAAAACCGCGACTAATAAAAACCACTTTACAAGCTCACCGATAAAAACCGCTACTTTAAGCTCCAGACCAGATTTTTTAAAGGCCTGCTTAATACCTTCCTTTTCAATTAAACGGTCAATTTTAAGAAGCCGAACTAGCCGTTCAACCCCTTTACCAATCAAAACCGCAACTAGCCAGCCAACAAAAAAGACAATCAAGGCGCCCAAAAAAGCCGGCAAAAAGTCAACAAAACGAAGCCATAAATTTGCTAAAGCGTCTAAAAGCGCTTCTCCCCAACTACTAACTGCTTCCATTTTCTATTTCACCTCCTTTCAGTAAAAATTTTATTTAAAAAACATCTGGTTTTACCTCTTCTATTTCCATTATAGCATAATTTAAATAAAAAAACACTAGGGAATATATGTCATGTCTCTTTATTTATTAAAATTTATTAAACGTCTGCAATTCTAATAACAATAGTATGTCTCTCCTGCAGTACTACGGGAGAGGATGGCAAGTAAAGCATCATCTTTTTAGAACCTCTAAGAAAACTTTTGGCGGGATCTTAATAAGGCCTTTTTTGTAAACCAATTTCTCCATTTTTTTCTTGCCTTTTTTTTGTTTTTTAAGAAGTTTATCTTTTCTAGTAATATCGCCTCCATAAAGCTTGGCTGTCACATCTTTTCTAAACGCTTTAATTGTCTCCCTGGCAATAATGTCGCTGCCTATTGCCGCTTGAATCGGAACAGCCACCATTTGCCGTGGAATCAAATCTTTCAACCTTCTTGCTAAATATCGGCCTTCAGAAACAGCCTTCTTTCTTGGCACAAGCCGAACAAAGGCAGGAACTTTTTCGTGAGCCACCAAAATATCAAGTTTAACCAAATCACTTTCTCTAAAATCTAAGATCTTGTAGTTAAGCGAAGCAAACCCGCTCGAACGGGCTTTCAATTCGTCATAAAAATCGACTAAGAGGTTAGAAAGCGGCATTTCGGCAGTGATTAAAATTTGGCCTATTGAAAGCGACTCGCTCTTTAAGACCACTCCTCTTTGTTCTGAAATTAAACTAGTAATATTATTCAGATGCTCGGAAGGGGTTATAATCTCAACTTTGGCCCACCGCTCTAAAATCTTTTCGATCATGCTTGGATCTTCAGGATACTCACTGGCTGTCTCAATAATGCTTTCTCTGCCGTTTTTAAAAATAATCTTGTGTTCAGTGTTTGGTGTTGTCACAATCAATTCAATGCCGTATTCGCGAACGATCCGCTCCCTAACTATCTCTAAATGAAGAACTCCCAAAAAGCCAAGACGAAAACCCCTCCCTAAAACTTTTTGTTCTTCGGGCGTAAAAACAAAAGAAGAGTCATTCAAATGAAGCTTTTCCAAAGCGTCTTTCAAATTATCATATTTGTCAGTATCTTCGGGATAAAAACTAACAAAGACAACCTGTTTCGGCTTTTTATAGCCAGGCAATGGCTCCGCTCTTTCATTTTCCGCAATTGTATCCCCAATCTGAACCATTGCTGGGTCTTTGAGACCGGTAACAAGATAGCCAACTCCGCCAGCTTTTAAGAAATTCGTCTTTTTTAATTCCGGTGAAAAAAAACCGACTTCTTTTACCGACGATTTGGCTTTTTGAGCCAAATAATACACTATCTTATTTTTGGAAATTTCGCCGTCAAAAACCCTGATTGTCGCCACTATGCCCTGGTAATTGTCGTAAAAACTGTCTAAAATAAGGCCTCGGAAGCTCCTGCCTTTTTCTTTCGGGTTTGGAATTCTCTGAATAACCGCTTCCAAAACTTTATCAATATTCTGACCTTCTTTGGCGGAAATTAAAATAATCTCGTCCTCGCTAAAGCCAAAAAGTTTTTTAAGCTCTTGGGCTACCTCATCGGTCCGCGCATTCGGCAAATCAATTTTGTTTATAACCGGAATGATTTCCAGATTCTGCTCAATCGCCAGATTCATATTAGACAGGGTCTGCGCCTGAATCCCTTTAACAGCATCAACTACTAAAATCGCGCCTTCGCACGCCGCCAAGCTTCTGGAAACTTCATAGGTAAAATCAACATGGCCGGGGGTGTCAATCAAGTTCAAGATATAGCCCTGCCATTCCATACGCACTGATTTTGATTTTATTGTAATTCCTTTTTCCCGCTCAAGCTCCATTGTGTCTAAAAACTGCTCGCGCATCTCTCGTTTCTCAATTGTGCCGGTCAATTCTAAAAGCCGGTCAGCTAAAGTTGACTTTCCATGGTCAATATGCGCTATGATGGCAAAGTTGCGAATTTTTGAAATATCGCTCATAGCTAAATCATAACTTATTTCAATCTTTTAGAAAAGAAAAGCCCCGCCCCGCAAAAAACTTGCGGGGCGGGGCACTTAGTTTCTAGAACATTCTATAGTGGCCACTATTTTGGCAAAAAAAGAAAAAAAGAAAGAAAAGGCCCTTCAAGAAAAGGGCCAATGGCGAAGAATGTCTTTAAAAAAAAATAGAACAAGGGAAAAAGAATAATAGCAGTTAGGGAAGGAAGGATAAAAGTAAAGGGAGGAGGTTGGGCATAGGGGCACCCAGAGCAATTTTCAACTTGCCACTTGTCGACAGTGAGCCCTATCATTAATGCAATCACCATAATTTCAGAAAAGACAAACCATTTCCCCAAAAGAATACTCCTCATAACGCCAATGACTAGTGCCGCAAAAAGAAACACTTGTCAATTTCAAAATTGCACCTTGAGCTATTTTCTGGGGATAAAATTGTGGATAAATTAGTGTAGTTTATCCTCTCTATAGAGAATGCCCGCAATTACCCCAATTAAAAGCCCCAGTCACAAATAGAAAAACCAGTCTTCCATTTTTGTTTCCTGTTTAATTATTAAAATAAACCATTTTTTGAGTCAAGTTTCCACTTTCTTTTCAGTAAAGACATAATATTCCTCCTATTATTTTTATAATTTTATTTAAGCATATAATATAATTTGTTTCTTGTTAATAATTAAATAAAAAACTAAAATAAAGATATGTCTAGCAAAAGACCAAGACATGGCTTTTTAAATTCTTTTTTAGGCCTGATTTTACTAGCTGGGCTTGTTTATCTTGGCTGGTGGTTTTATAATTACCAAGTTAAGGAAGTTTTAAAAGAAAAACCCTTACCCACTTTTCAAGAAATTGAGAAAAAAATAATTACGCCAGAGCCCCTAACTGGCCCCAGACGAGAAACAAGAGCAAGTGAGTTAAAGCCAGAACTTATTTTGCGTTGGACAAATTTTCACAGACAGGAAAACAATGTGAGTGAATTATCGCAAAATACCTTACTTGATAATGCAGCCACAGCTAAAGTTAATGATATGTTTGAAAAACAATATTTTGATCATATTGGGCCAGATGGTTTGGATGCAAGTCACTGGGTCCAAGAAGCAGGATATCAATATATTGTTATTGGCGAAAATCTGGCATTGGGCGACTTTCAAAATGAAAAGGAGCTTGTTGACGCTTGGATGGCAAGCGAAGGGCATCGCGAAAATATCCTAAAGCCCGCTTTTACAGAAATAGGCGTTGCCGCCAAGCTTGGTAATTTTCAGGGTCGCCAAACTTTTTTAGCTGTCCAAATGTTTGGCGCGCCGGCCTCGCTTTGCAAAACTCCGGATAAATCTTTAGAAAAAGCCATCAGGAACAAAAAAGCCCAATATGAATCCTTAGGAGAAATTGCTGAAGAAATTAAAAAACTCATCAAAGAAAGCAATGAGTTAATGAAAAAGGGCAATGAAAAAGTAAAACAAGGCAATCAAGCTGAAACCAAAGAAGAGGCCGAAGAACTCTGGGCTGAAGGTAAGGCACTTCAAGAACAGGCCCGAGAAAAATTTGACGAAGCCAAGGAACTTCAAAAAGAGCTTGAAGATGCCGAGGATTTGTACGAAGAAATAAAAACATTGACAAATAAATATAACCAGCAAATAGAAGAATATAATGACTGTCTTGAAAGTTATTCAAAATAAAACTAAAGTGGTGAAATGACAGGCGGCGCTCCGCCTCTTCGGCGGAGCGCCGCCTGTCATTTTTTCCATATGGTTTTCCATATGGAAAATACTAGTATTTACTCCAGAATTAACCTAGTGTTTTCAAAAACCTGCAACCACGGAAATATGGAAAGATAAAAAAACACGGAAAGAGTAAATGCGAAAACACAGAAATAACTCCATGTTTCCTAAAATTCCGTGCCTCTGCGGTTGCAAGAGAAATGGTCGTGGGCTTGCCGCCCGCTTAAAATTTTTCTCTAAGTGGCCCCGACCGGATTCAAACCGCCTTTGTTTTGGCTCTTTTTTGGTGGAGACGAGGAGATTCGAACTCCTGACCTCCTCAGTGCAAATGAGGTGCTCTACCAACTGAGCTACGTCCCCAGACAAACATAAAAATAGCACAAAAATGGCTATCTTTCAAGAGTAAAAGCTTTTTTAGCGGGCACCAAAAAATATTGAGAAAAAACCAGTTACAATCCGCTGGGTCAGGCCAAAAAATGATAGAAAGGAAAAGATAATAATTACAATTCCAACAATCTGATACCAAGACATACTCCCGCCAACGAGGAGCCCGCGACCCCTTAATTTTTCAGCAATATCACTGCGACCAAAAAATGCCAAAAAACGGTCTGGCTTGGCCACCATTATAATCCCGAGTAAGATTCCTAAAATTGGCAAAAGAAGCCGCCAAAATAAAAATGAAATCATGCTAATTATATTATACCACAAAAACTATAATCTGATAAAAATTTGTGGTATTATTAAAATGAAATGGAAGAAATAAAAAACTATCATCATTTAAAAATTGACCAAGTTTTAAAGAAGCTTAAAACCAGTAAAGAAGGCCTTGCCGAAAAAGAAGCATCAAGACGGCTTCAAAAGTTTGGACCAAACAAGATCCCTGAAGAAAAACCTTTTTCGGTTTTTAAAATTCTTTTGAACCAATTTAAAAGCCCGCTTGTCTATATCTTAGCCATTGCCGGTTTGGTTACTCTTTTTATTGGTTATTTTATTGACACGGTCATTATTTTTATTGTTCTTCTTGTGAACGCTCTTCTTGGTTTTTCTCAAGAATACAAAGCATCAAAGACCCTTCTTGAACTTAAAAAAGTCATTATTCATAAAAGTCGTGTCTTTAGAGACGGCCATCTTAAAGAAAAAGATTCTACGGAGATTGTGCCTGGTGATATTGTTGCTATAGAAGCAGGCGAACGCGTTGGCGCTGACGGCCGCCTTATTGAAACCCATGGACTCAAAATAAATGAAGCGTCCCTTACAGGCGAATGGCTTCCTCAAGAAAAAGAAGCGTCTCAAGTCCTTACTAAAGAAACACCGCTTGCTGATAGAAGCAATATGGCTTATCAAGGGACCGTTGTCACTGAGGGAAAGGGAATAATGATTGTCACCGCTGTCGGAGAAAATACAGAAATAGGCCGGGTTGCGAAGGCAATCAAAGGAATCAAAGAAGAAAAAACCCCGCTTCAGAAGAAAGTGGCCCACACAGGAAAAGTCATTTCAATTGTTATTTTAGCAATCGTCTTTCTAATATTTCTTAGTGGCGTTATTACTGGCAGAGATATCATTGAAATGTTCTTGACAGCAGTTGCGGTTGCGGTTGCCGCTATTCCCGAAGGACTGCCAGTAGCCGTCACTGTTATTTTGGTCCTGGGAATGCGGCGGATTATGAAAAAGAAAGGGCTTGTCAGAAGCTTGCTAGCCGCAGAAACTTTAGGAACAACATCAGTCATCTGCACTGATAAAACCGGAACGCTTACAGAAGCAAAGATGAGGGTCAAAAAAATCTTTATTCTTGATGAGAACAAGGAAGCCAAAGAACTTAGTCTCCCGACGCCTTTAAGAGAAAAAGGTGAAACAGCCCGAGAAATAGCTCTAAAAATTGCGTTAGTTTCTAATGAGGCCTTTATTGAAAATCCAGAGGCAGAACCGGAAAAATTAATCATTGGCGGCCGGCCTACTGACAAAGCACTTACTTTGGCTGCTCGAGAAGCTGGTCTGACAAGAAAAGAAATAGAAAGAAGGATGCCGAAAATCGCCGTTCTTTCTTTTGACCCGGTTTACAAATATGCAGCCACTTTGCTTCGGCTTAACAAAGAAAATTTTGTCCTCTTCCTTCTGGGAGCGCCAGAAATCGTCTTGGAGCGAACAGGCAAGGTTCTTGTCCGGGGCAAGGAGAAAAAAGTAAATAAAAAACATCTAAGAAAAATCAAAAAAGAACTTTTCTCTCTAACAAGCAAGGAGTTCCGGGTACTTGGCACGGCCTTTCAAATTATTCCCGCGTCTTCTTTTAGAAACAGTAAAAAAATTAGAGAAAAAGACATTGATGCGCTTGCCAAAGACCTCACTTTTGTTTCTTTAATTTCTCTCTATGACCCTTTAAGGCCAGAGACAAAAAAAGCAATTGAGCTTTGTAAAAGGGCAGGGATGAGGCCGCTTATTGTTACTGGCGACCACAAATTAACGGCGCGGGCAGTGGCTAAAGAACTCGGGCTTAGGCACGAAGAGAAAAATATCTTGGAAGGAAAAGATTTAAAAGAAATGAGTCAGCAAGAACTTTCTAAAGTCGCAGAGAATATTGATATCTACGCCCGAGTAGAGCCGCTTCAAAAAACAAAAATTATTGAAACTTGGCAAAAAAAGAATGCTGTTGTGGCAATGACTGGCGACGGCATTAATGATGCACCGGCTCTCAAAAAAGCAGATATTGGGATTGCTTTGGGTTCAGGCACAGCCGTGGCCAAAGAGGCCTCTGATCTCACTCTTCTTAATGATAACTTCAGTATTATTGTGAAGGCTGTCAGCGAAGGCCGAGTCATTTTAGACAATATTAAAAAAGTAATTACCTATCTTCTTTCTGATTCTCTATCTGAGATCGTTTTAATTGGAACAAGTATTCTTTTTGCCTTGCCTTTACCAATCCTGCCGGCACAAATCCTTTGGATAAATTTAATTGAGGACGGTCTGCCGAACATTGCCCTTGCTTTTGAGAAAAAAGAAAAAGATGTAATGAGACGTAAGCCGGAAAAAAGAGGAGCAAAACTACTTGATGCCGAAATGAAAACCTTAATCTTTATTATCGGCATTGCCACTGACTTGATTCTCTTGGGTGTTTTTCTTTTTCTTTTAAAAATTGACTGGAATATTGCACACATCAGAACAATAATATTTGCACTTCTTACAATTGACTCCCTTGCTTATGTTTTTTCTTGTAAAAGCTTGCGGAAAAACATTTGGCAAATTAATCCGTTTTCTAATCGCTTTTTGACTTTTTCTGTGGTTTTTGGCTGGTTAATGCTTCTTATAGCAATTTATTTACCTGTTTTTCAAACACTTCTTAAAACTGTGCCTCTATCATTAAATGACTGGCTTATTATTCTGGCCCTAGGAATCCTTGACTTTATTCTTATTGAAGCAACAAAATATTATTTCATTAAGAAACCCGCCCCTTTTAATTAAAAAAGAGGCGGGATAAAAAAATTGTGAGATGACAGAGATTTTTTTAACAATCGCCATTGTTCTTTTATGCTTACTTTTGGTAAAGTCCGCCGGTTGGGCAATAAAGTCGTTGCTTTTTATAAGCCGCTTCTTTAATTTAAAAGAATTTGCAGTTGCTTTTATTTTTATGGCTTTTGCGACTTCGCTCCCAGAACTTATGGTCGGAATTAACGCTGCTTTCCATAAAACTTCTATTCTCTCTTTAGGAGATATTACTGGGACTAATATTGCCAATCTCACCCTTATTTTAGGAGCGATCGTCATTATTGGCCGAGGTATAAAAGTAAATCGAAAAATGGTAAAACAAGATTCTCTTTATACAAGCATAATGATGGTTATCCCCCTTATACTGCTTCTTAATGGAGAAATTTCACGAATTGACGGCGTCCTTCTAATTGTATCTTTCTTTACTTACCTCTCTATTCTCTTAAGGCAAGGAAAAAGACATTGGAAGGTAATTACTAATGGATTTAAAAGTTCAACCGGCTTAGGGTTAGCAATAAAAAATTTAGGACTTTTTTTCATTAGCATTGCTGTTCTTCTTGCAAGCAGTTATTTTATTGTGGAGGCTGCCTCGGCTCTCGCCCTAAAATTAAATATCCCTTTGTTTATTATCGGATTATTTTTAGTGGCTTTAGGTACAAGCTTGCCGGAATTTGTTTTTGGCACCAAGGCAGTTTTATTGGGCCGGGAAAAACTTGTTTTAGGAAACCTGATGGGATCGATTGTGGTTAATGCAACTTTTATTCTTGGTTTAGTTGCCATTATTTCCCCAATTGAAATTAGCACTCTTGCTCCTGTTAATCTAGGGATTATTTTCACTCTCTTAACGGTTCTTGCCTTTTTCATTTTTATAAGAACCGATCGCCGAATCTCCCGGCTTGAGGGCGGCCTGCTCATTCTGATTTATATTATTTTTATTATCCTTGAAACAGTTCACTTTCCTGAATAGAGGCCTTTATGGGGGCCTCTATAATTATTAGGGGGCATTATAGGAACCCCTTCCTTAATGACTCCTAAATTCTTTGCGCCAAAAAAACGACGTCGCTCGCGACGTCGTTTTTTTGGCGCAAATGGTGAGCACAGATGGATTTGAACCCCGCACCGAACCCCGCGAATAATAACCTTACGTAAAAATTACTTATTTGGCGCGGGGTCGCCTTCGGCTTATCATAAAATTAATTACTAAATTTTATCTATTGAGTTAGTGCAGGGAAGGCCTGAGACCTCCTCATGACAATCATTGCTTTTTGCTTAGGCGGTAGTGGACTCGAACCACTGACCTCATCATTATACCAACCCTTGTTCTTGGTGGGCGCATCAGGATTCGAACATGAGACCTTGTCATTATCAGTGACACGCTCTAACCAACTGAGCTATGCGCCCACCAAGAACAAGGGTTGCAGTGAGGACCGCTTTAAAAATCTATTCATTTTTCAGGAGCTGAAAAATGAATAGATTAACAACTGAGCTAACCGCCCACTAAAAAGCAATGATTGATCAGTGAAGGACGCTCTCAACTCATCAATTATTTTCTTAGAAAATAATTGATGAGTTGCTGCCAACTGAGCTACATGCCCTGTCAAGTAGTTTTTATTTTAACAAAAAATCACTCCAATTGCAAGAAGTGATTTTTTTGCCAATTAGGCACTTAATTGGAACAAAAACGCCGTGTTTTGTTGTATTATCTAGCACAAAATGCTAGACCGACCTATAGCAAATCACGATATGTGATAAACGATACGCGATTTGCCAATTCTTTCTCCTTAGAAAGGACCCCGAGCCACTCGTTGTCCCGCAAAATTGCGGGACTTCTCGGGTTCGGGGCGAGCTTGTCTCCAAGGATAATTTTATATCCCTGAATAAACTCGTTCTAAAGAGATTTTTCTACTCCCTAGAAAGGAGGTGATCCATCCACAGGTTCCCCTACGGATGCCTTGTTCATGTTATTCCCTATATCACTATAAGGCATGGACTATATCTTCATCCCGAATTTACTTCGGGAGTCTGGCGTGTAGTCTCTGAGGGGTCACGAGGACTTCCCTGCTGATTGCCTGCACTTTTAGCATTTTTACTCATGTTTTAATTATAACACAAGTAGCTAAAAGATACTCAGGTTTTCCAGCATATAGCCAGATTTTTTCTTAGCCATTACTGGCCAAGAGTCACAACTTGTTTGTTATGACTTCACCCCTATTGCTGATCCTACCTTCTTCCGAAGCAAGTTCGGAATTCGGGTATTACCAGCTCTCTTGGTGTGACAGGCGGTGAGTACAAGGTTTGAGAACGTATTCACCGTGACATGGCTGATTCACGGTTACTAGCGATTCCGGCTTCATGAAGTCGAGTTGCAGACTTCAATCCGAACTGGG
>CAZYLA010000031.1:0-10875 GCA_964648435.1 uncultured Candidatus Saccharibacteria bacterium | reverse complement strand
GAGCCGTCAGGCGATTGGCGGGCAGGCATTTTGATTTTTGATTTTTGAATTAACTGTTATTAAATCTCACAACTTCAATTTCCCGCTGAACTTTTTCTATTTTAATAAATCTTGCTGCTATTAAAATTTCAAAAAGAATAAAAGCAAAAAATATAGAAAGCAGTCTTATTAAAGGACTTACTGCCATTAGCGTCAAAAATAAGCTAAAAGCAAAGACAATTGGGATATAATTACGGTAAGGAGCAACAAGCTGATTAATTTTATTATTACTCGCACGTAAAATAACCTCTGTCATTTTTTCCCTGCCTGAAAGCTCAAAGCCAATCTCTTCGGAAATCTGCCGGCGATTTTTGGGAATTTGTTCTTCTATCATTTGCTCTTTTTCTTCCACAGACAAAATATTATAAGCCGGATCATCAAACTGGCTCTCCAAAGAATCTCTGATTAAATCGTCAACTGTTGTTTCCGCTTTAAAAGTAGCGCCCGGAAAAAAACGAGCTGACAAAAGAGTTCCCAAATAATTGGAAGTTGCTTTAATCGCGATAGGCGGCAGTTTTAGTTTGGCCTCCTCGCCAGTTTTTTCTTGAAGTGCAAAATAATAAGCCACCGCAGCAAACGCAAAAAGAACAATTAAAGACCAGAAGAGCGAATGGCGGAGTGAACGAAAAATATTTATTGAAATTCTATCTACTCTTTCATTTTTTACCTTGCCAAAATTGCCCACTAGACTTATAAAGAACAAAATTGCGGCAGCGAGGTTGTACCACAAAAAATGAAATGAAAGAAAAAAGGAAAGTGCGGAAAAAAGCGAGACCAAAACAATAACTCGCCATTTTTTAGCTAGAAAACAAAGTAAACTGTAAGTCCCTAAAAAAATAATAAAAGAAAGGGCTGTAATTACATAATCAGTAATTGTAATCTCCTCAAGTCGAAAAAGACGACGCAACAGATACCAGGAAATAATCGAGAAAATCACCACAAAAAATCCAATAATCCCCTCCTTTTTAGTCCGCGTGCCCATGTTTTTGTGTTTTTACCCGCCCAAGTTTTTGGACTAGTGCCCATTGGCACTAAATTTGCGAAGCAACTCCAAAAATTTGGGCGGGTTTAGTCTTTATTTCTAATTTTCGAAGAAAGTTAACTATTTTAATTTTTTACCCACAGATTACCATCACAAAAACTCAAAACGCAAATCTCAAATCTCAAATCAACATCTCAAAACTTAAAACTTTCTTTTTCCTTTAAGGGTAATAATGCTTGCGCCAATCATATTAGCAACTTCTTTTGTTTCTTGAAGAAGCTTATTAGCGTCATTTAGATCTGCTCTTTTACTATCTCTTAAAAGACCTACCCAAAATTTACACTCATTAGCAGACTTTAAGGCATGAGTGTAAAAATTAATAAAATCTTTTTTAGTACTACCTGCTTGAGCCTCGATTATATTAGCACCAATACTCGTGGCACTTCTTAAAAATTGATCAGAGGCAATCCGGCAAGTTAAATCTTTTTTATTCAAGGCATCAACAAACTTAATAACCTTTAAAGCATAGATATAAACTCTTTTCTTGAGATCTGTTTTGGGATTTAAGTTGTTGTTTTGCATTTTGCGATTTGAGATTTGAGATTTTGTACGCTATTTCTCCACCTCCCCTTCTTTCACATCACCTTCATCTTTCTTGTCTGTGGTCTGTTGCCTGTTGTCTGCTGTCTGTTGTCTGTTGTCTGCTGCTTGCGCTTGCTGATACATTGTTGCTCCAACTTTCTGCAAAACCTGACTTAATTCCTCCGAAGCCTTTTTAATCGCTTCAATATCTTCACCATCTTTTACTTTCTTAAGCGCCTCCAATTTTTCCTGGATTTCCTTTTCGTCTTCGGGCTTTATTTTCCCCTTTGCTTCTTTCAGAGTTTTTTCTGTTAGATAAACTACCTGTTCTGCCTGATTTTTAATCTCAACTTTTTCTTTGCGTTTTTTATCTTCTTCGGCATGCTTTTCTGCCTCTTTTTGCATTCTTTCGACTTCTTCTTTAGAGATTCCGGAAGAGCCCTGAATCGTGATTTTTTGCTGTTTGCCTGTCGCTTTGTCTTTAGCAGAAACATTTAAGATACCATTTGCGTCAATATCAAAGGTGACTTCAATTTGAGGAACGCCTCTTGGCGCTGGCGGAATGCCGTCAAGAATAAACCGACCCAAGGACTTGTTATCCGCCGCGAATTCGCGCTCGCCCTGAAGAACATTAATTTCTACTTGGGGCTGATTATCGCTAGCCGTAGAGAAAATTTGGGAACGGGAAACCGGAATAGTTGTATTTTTCTCAATTAAAGGCGTTCGAATACCGCCCAAAGTTTCAATTCCAAGAGTAAGCGGAGTCACATCTAAAAGCAAAACATCTTTTACCTCGCCTTGAAGAACCCCTGCTTGAATAGCCGCACCCATTGCCACCACTTCGTCGGGGTTAATGCTTTTATTTGGTTTTTTGCCAAAAATTTCTTCAACAAATTTTTGAATCGCGGGCATTCTTGTTTGGCCGCCAACAAGAAGAACTTCATCAATTTCTCCTTTTTTAAGGCCTGCTTCTTCCAACGCCTCTTCACATGGTTTTCTAGTTTTTTCAATTAAATCCCCAACGAGTTCTTCAAGTTTTGCCCGCGTGAGTTTTATGGTGAGATGCTTTGGTCCGGATTCATCAGTGGTAATAAAGGGTTGATTAATTTCTGTTTCCAAAGTTGTTGAAAGCTCGTGCTTTGCTTTTTCAGCCGATTCTTTGAGCCGCTGCAAAGCCGTCTGGTCTTTTGAAAGATCAATCCCTTGTTCTTTTCTAAACTCGTCAACAAGCCAGTCGATTAGCCGCTGGTCAAAATCATCACCGCCAAGATGAGTATCACCAGCCGTTGCTTTTACTTCAACTGTATTATCACCAAGTTCTAAAACCGAAATATCAAAAGTTCCGCCTCCAAAGTCATAAACAACCACTTTTTGTTCTTTCTTCTTATCCAAACCATAGGCAAGCGCTGCTGCTGTCGGCTCATTAATAATTCGGCGAACCCTAAATCCCGCAATTTTACCTGCGTCTTTGGTTGCCTGACGCTGAGAATCATCAAAGTATGCCGGCACAGTAATGACCGCCTCTTTTATTTCTTCGCCTAAGGCATCTTCAGCATCTGCTTTCAACTTTTGAAGAAGCATTGCTGAAATTTCAGCGGGCCGATAGTCCTTGTCGCCCATTTTAATTAAGACACTTCCCTCACTGCCTTCTTTTATCTCATAAGGCAGGAGTTTTTTATCTTTTTGAATTTCGGCATCAGAAAAGCGACGGCCAATAAGCCGCTTGGTGCTGAAAATTGTATTTTCAGGATTAACCACTGCCTGACGTTTGGCTGTTAATCCTATCAACCTCTCCCCATTTTTACTAATAGCAACCATTGAAGGCGTGGTTCGATTGCCTTCTTTATTTTCAATAACTTTGGCTTTTCCTGCTTCAACAATTGCCATACAGGAATTAGTTGTTCCAAGGTCAATTCCTAAAATCTTTGCCATTTTATTTTCTCCTTGTTTAAGAATTATTTTTTAATTTGCGCTTTTTGGCGCGCGCTGGCAACTAAAAATTAGTTGCCAGCGCGCGCCCCTGAAAAAAATCAGGAGCACACCGCGCTACTTAGAAATCTTAATCTTAATCTGTTTCGCCTTTTTCTTCTTTGCTTTAGGAATACTTATTTTCAGAAGGCCATTTTCAGAGACAGCACTTGCTTTTGTGCCCTGAACTGTTACTGGTAACTGAATTGTTCTTTGAAAGCTTCCCTTTCTAACCTCTTTGCGGTAATAATCTTTTTCCTTAACTTCTGTCTTCTCATCCATTCTCCCTTTTACAGTTAAAATATCATCTTCAACTGCAACATCAACCTTTTCAGGATTAATCCCTGCAAGCGGCACTTCAACAATAACATTGTTTCCTTTTTCATAAACATCAACCGGTGGAACAAAGCCCGCGCGGCTGTCACTAAAGAAATCCTCTTCAAAAAATTTATCAAGCTCTCCAAAAGGAGTCCACCTAATTAAAGCCATTTTTATTTTCACCTCCTTTCAATAACTCAATAATTTATAAGTAAATAGTGAACCGTAAATCGTAAATGGTAGCTACTCGTTTCCTCACGAAGTCAGGGAACTCCCATGATTTCCTTAGGAGAGTCTCTTTCTTTTTTGCTGTTCCCAAACAGTAATTTTTAGAAAGTAGCTCTCTTGTGATTTATTACCATTTACTGTTTACCATTTACCGTTTACCCTTTACTACTAACAACCACTTTCGCCGGCCTAAGAAGCCGCCCATTAAGAGTGTATCCTTTTTTTACCTCCTTAACCACAATCTCCGACTTCTTTTCGCTTTTTGCCCCGCGCTTTTTTGAGTGTAAAAGTGCGGGATTAACTCTTTTTACAGCTTCATGAATCTGGGGGTCAAACCTTTTACCAAGCGCTTTAATTTCTAAAACACCTTCTTCCTCTAACATCTTTTTGAGTTCATTATAAATATGGTTGATGCCCTTAGCCCAATCTTTGGAGGGCTGGTCTGAGAAATCCGGCAAATGCTGAAAGGCCTCCTCTAATAAGTCAACTATCTTTAAAACTTTTAAAATTAAATCTTCTTTGGCAATCCTAAAAAATTCTGCTTTTCGTTCTTCTTCTTTTTTTTTGTAATTCTGGAAATCCGCCCGTTCTCTTTGCCAGCCAGCTAGATTTTGAGCGGCTTCTTCTTTTACCTCTTTAAGCGCTTGTCTTAATCTTTTTAATTCTTTTGACTTCATCTAAATTAAATATTAAATATCAAAAATCAAAAACTATTTTTTACCCTTCAAAGATTGTCTTTTGGTGATTTGTCAATAAATTCTATAAGTTTTAGCACAAAGCAGTAGAGTCGTTTTTTAAACTTATTTTTGATATTTGATTTATATTTTTGCATTTTGATTTCTGATATTATAAGGAACTGCCTATTCTAGAACTCTTTACTCAGTATCTTTGCAATATATTCAACCAAGGAAATATTTTTATCATAACGCATTCTTTTTGGCCCAAGAAGAGCAATTATGCCTTTTTTACCAGAGGGAAGACGGTAACATTTTGAAATTAAGCTCAAGCTTTTGCTTTTAAGGGGATCTTCTCTCCCGATCCACACTCCTTCCTCAAATCCATTTTCTCTAGAAAAATCACATAGTTTTTCCAGTAGATTATCCATTATCTCCATAAGTTCTGCCATATTCTCTATATCTCTAAATTCTGGATTTTTTAAAATATCTTTTGTGCCTGCCTCATAAAAACTTTCACCTCTGTTAAGCATATTCATAGCTAGAGCGTTTGATAAGTGGGCAAGTAATTTAGCGCTTGCGCGGGCAAGCCGATTATATTCAATCCTTGTTTTCAAAAGTTCTGCCTTCAAAAGATTTTCTTCTTTTTTAGTTAATTTTTTTGAAGGCAAATTATCAACAAAAAAGCGATACGCTTTATCAGTCGGGATTCGACCGGCCGAAATGTGGGGCTGGTGCAAATATCCCTTCTTTTCAAGACGCTTCATTTCCAGCCGAATTGTGGCTGAGCTTAGCCCAAAATCGGCTTTTTCAGAAATCTTTTTGGAGCTTACTGGTCGAGCTGTTTTAACATACTCCTCAATAACTGCCATTACGATTTTTTTCTCGCGCGCATTCATATACTTTTATTTTAAACAATTAGCACTCTCGTGTCAAGAGTGCTAACTCTAGTAAATAGCTAATAGCAAATGGTAAATGGTAATTATTTTTGGCTTTCAATAGAGCAAATAAGACCGTTTATTAACTTGAATCCTTGAAAAACTTTTATTTTTAACTGCTCATAATCTTCTGAACCAATATAACCAAGCTCTTTCGCCAAAATAATGAAATTCTGAACCTCGCAATTAGAACCTCCTGCTTGATGATAAAAACGAATTTTATCAGCATAATGATATCGCCCCCAACCCTCTGCAATATTTGCCGTAATTGAGCTTGCTGCTCTTCTTGTCTGACTAACCAGTCCAAATCTTTCGCCTTCTGGAAACTTTTTGGAAATCTTGTAAATCATAATAACTAACTCGTGATTAACCCGCCAAGCCTCTAAATCAGTAAAATGTTTAATATCTTCCCTCATCTAATATTACCATTTACGATTTACCATTTACTATTTACTATTTTTTTATTAAATGATAAATCCAAATCTTATCAATAACATCCACTTTATCCAATTTCTGATTATAGGCCTCTAGAGCTTTTTCTGAAATAATTTGCTCGTTAAGCTTGCCGAAAGAAATTAGAAAAACGTTTTTCCCTTTAACCTGCTCTGGTTTTAAAAACAACGACCAAAAAACCGGGATATTAGGATTATAAAAATGAAATGCTTCAATGCTCTCTCCCGTAGCTTCGAATAAAATTACTATCTCGCCTTTTTTAAAGTTCTCTTCCAAATAACTATTAACTGCCCGCCATGGCGGCTTGTGATATTGAGTATAAAAATCTTTTAAATTTACGCTCGTGAAAACAAAAACAATTGCTAAGGGAATCAAAAGAGCGGTCTTGGGTAATTTTAATTTATTGTAAGGAAATTTTACTATTGCGTAAGCAATAATAATGTAAAGAGCCGGCACAATAAAAAGAGCGTAATGGATTGAAAAGAATTTCCTCCATAAACAAGAAAGTAAAAAAGGAATCATAAACGGCAAAAGCAACCACAGCGCCAAAAAAGTCAATCTTGCTACCTCTTCTCTGTTTTTACTTTGAAAAAAAAGTTTGAGCGCCCAAAAGAGAAAAAAGAGCAAGATTGCATTCGGAATAAAGTGAAGATAGGAGCGGGGAGCAAAATAAACCGCGATATTGGAACGCACAAAAAGATTTCGAAGCGCAATACCAAGGTCTAATTCTTTGTCCTGCCACCAAAAAAGAGGCGAGCCTTCTGTGGGATTAACCATCCCAACTACAATTGCCGCAAAATAAGGCAAATAAAGAACAAGCGGAATTGAAAGAATAATCAAAACTTTATTAAACTTTTCACTTTGAAAATATTTAAAAACTAAATACAAACCCAGACCAAAAAAGAAAAAAGCCGTGTAGGCATGGGTATAAAGCGCCGCTAAAATAGAGATAATAAACCATACCTTAAACCTCTTAAAATCCGCTTTTTCCATTCTTATCATAAAATACACTGAAAGAAGAACTAAAAAAACAGTCAAAGTGTACGGCCGAGCTTCTTGAGCATACTCAATTATCATTGCATTAATTGCCACAAGAAAAGCAGCCACAAGGCCGGTTCGTCTCCCAAAAAATTCTCGTCCTACTAAGAAGGTTAAACAAACTGTTAAAGTGCCAAAAATAACTGACGGAAAACGCAAAGCAAATTCGCTTTTGCCAAAAATATCAATCCAGGGCCGCATCATTAAGAAATAAATCGGTGAATGAGCCCGCTCTAATCTTTCTTTAAGCATATCTATCAAGGGAAGTTCTGTCGTCTGAATAGTATAAACTTCGTCCATCCAAAATGACTCGCTTGAAAGCTTATAAACCTGCAGGCAAAAAGTCAGAATTAAAATTAGGCCCAAAATAAAATTGCTATTTTTTAAAAAACTATTTTTCATCTTTTGTTTTTGACCTCATTAAATGATAAATCCATATCCTATCTATAGAAAGCTGGCCTGCTAATCTTTGGTCCAAAATGCTCAAGGCCTCTTCTGAAATCATTTTTTCATCTATTTGACCTAAAGAAACCAGAAAAATATCTCTGCCTTTTACCTGTTCTGGTTTTAAATCAAATGATCTTAAAATTGGCAAGCCAGGCCTGTAATGCTTGATAACATCCGGGACTGCGCCTGCCTCTTCAAACAAAACTACTGCCTCGGCCTTATTCTTATTTTCACGAATATAATCCGCAACAAGCCGCCACGGCGGCTTATGGTTTTGGGTATAAAAATCTTTCAAATTTAAGCCCACAAAAAAAGAAATAATTACTAATAAAATAATAATTGAAGGAATTCGCAATAATCTTAACTTGTTGTAAGGAAAGCGCCACATTGCCCAAGATATAATGATATAAAGCGCGGGGATAATAAAAATAGCGTAATGAATGGAAAATATTCTTTTCCAAAAAACTGAAACAGCAAAAGGGATTAAAAGAGGCAAAAAAAGCCATAAATACAAAAAAGTTAAATAACTGATTTTTGTCTTATCTTGGATATTTAAAACCGAATAAACAGAATAAAGCAGAAATAAAATCAAAATAATGCTTGGTAAAAGATAAAACTGGGGATCCGGATTAGAATAAGTGGCAATATCACTGCGAACAAAAAGATATTTTACAAGAGCGATATTTAAAGGCACCTTTTCCCACATTAAAATCGGCGAGTATTTGTCCGGGTAAAGTATTTGCAAAAAAAGCGCAAAAAAATAAGGGGCATAAAAAACAGCCGGAATAATAACAACAACCAGCGCTTTGTTAAAAATACTTTTCCTAAAATATTTTAAAAATAAATAGAAAAAAACCGCAATGAAATAAAAATTGGCATAAGCATGGGTGTAAAGCGCGGCTGAAGTGGCGACAATAAAAAATGTTTTAAATTTTTGAAAACCGCTCTTCTCCATTTTTAACATAAAGTACACTGAACAAAGCACAAACGCCGTCAGTAAAGTATACATTCTTCCCTCTTGTGCATATTCAATGATCATTGGATGAATAGCTACAAAAAAAGCGGAAAGAAGGCCAATTTCTCTGCCAAAAAGCTCCCGGCCGACCAAAAAAGTCAGAAAAACGACCAAGACACCAAAAATAACCGATGGAAACCGCAGGAAAAACTCACTATCGCCAAAAATGAAAAGCCATGCTTTGATAAATAAAAAATAAAGCGGCGAATGATTTTGTTTAAGTATTTCAGAAAGCATTGTTCCTGTCGGCATTTCAGCGGCCTGAATCGTATAAATCTCATCCATCCAAAATGATTCTGCGGAAAGACGAAAGATCTGAAGGCAAAAAGCCAAAATTAAAATAAGGCCTAAAAGAAAGTATGGGAACTTAATTATGTTAAAAATTTGCTTCTTCTCCATAATTAAATTATAGCAGGATCTGGAGAAAAAAAGAAAAAGGCGCTCATCTGCTTTCACAGATAAACGCCTTTAAGACGAAACCTCTCTGCCCTTGTTATTTGTAGAGGTTCCAATATGACGCCGCGGACTTCTCTGGGGGTATGCTCTGACCAACAAAAACAGAAACGTTTACCGTTCGGAAAACATTTGAACTAGTTGACAGTTGGCTAAACACAAGGCAGAGATAGTCCCCCGCTAAAGCCAATGCTTGAGGGTTATAAGGCAGACTAACTGCCTCACCTCCAATATGGATTGGCGTTGCCGGATCATCAATATTCACAACGCGCAAACCATTTGAGGGCCCGTCAACTAATAAGTAGACAGTGTCGCTTGTCACAGCAATGTCCTGGAAATTCCCGTAAATGTCAGCTGATTCACCGCCTATAATAACAGGATTTGTTCGGTCACTGACATCAATTACATGGAAATTCTCTCCTCTTATATGGTTAAAATGAACCACATAAGCAAAGTTGCCGTCAACAGCTACCTTCCATGGAAAATAAGGCAGGCTAACTGCCTCACCACCCACAATAGTCGGACTTGCAGGATTACCAACGTCCACTAATCGAAAAGTGTCCTTACGGTAATTACTGCAAACAACAGCAATGGTACTACTTGAAACTACAGCGACACCCCTTGCATAGGGGGGCAGGTTCAATCCTGCTCCACCGACAACGACCGGGGCTACTGGATTGCTGATATTAATGATTCGGAGAGAGTTCGTGCCGAGCATGTTTGCAAAAACTTCATACACATACTCCCCGTCATCCGACACAGCAATGTCCCAAGCATCTGATGGCAAAGAAAGCGAGCTGGTGATAAGAACCGGATTTGAAGGGCTACTAATATCAACAACCCGAAAATTGTTGCCAGCGGGACCACTTAAAGCAATATAGGCATAGTCGCCAAATACAGCAATGGCCCTGGCATAACTCGACAAATTTACCGAATTACCTCCAACGACAACCGGATTTTCCGGGTCGTTAATATCAACAACCCGAAAATTATCAGTTCCTATCCCACTGTCAAAAATAAGGTATGCATACCGACCGTCTCCTGACACAGCCACGTCTCGAGCATGCCTAGGCAAGGTTAATGTCTCCCCGCCAAAAAGGGATGCATCTCCCTTACGATAATCGTCCACGACCTCGATCGGGGAAGGTTCTGGCACCACCGGCTGTACCGGAATTTCCGCCGCCAACCTTACTGAATAGGCGAGACTGAAACAAAACATTACCGAGAAAAAAATTCTCCAATTTCGCATCGTTCTTGCCCTCCTTTAGGCAATATTTCAAGTTTCTTTCAAGCACAAAGCTTAGGTCCATTATAAAAAAATGCCCCTACTTTGTCAAGAAGGGATTCTATATAATAAATTATTCAATTAGTAAATTATTAGAAAGTTCCTCAACCCCAAATGCCGATTCTCCCCCAGGAAGCCTTAGGGACGGTTCTTCTATAGGCGGTTCTTCAATTATTGGTTCCTCTTCAATTGGCAGCTCTTCTTCGGTTAGTGGTTCATCAACTGGCGGTTCTTCAATAATATTTTCAGACCCAGTAACTGGCAATGGGTTTTCTTCTTGGAACTCTTCTTCTGAAACAGGTTCTTCTTGAATTTCTTTTTGAATTACTTCCTCTATTTCCTCCTCTGGCAAAGGATTTCCGTCTTCTGAATAGGCAATATCTGCGTCTTCTATTTCAACAGCCAAAGCAATCCAGTCAAATTCAATGTCTTGTCTTTGGGCTTCTGCTAAATTA
>CAZYLA010000030.1:7655-10933 GCA_964648435.1 uncultured Candidatus Saccharibacteria bacterium | reverse complement strand
TATAGTTATTGCGTAGCAAGGAAACAAGTAGCTTCCATTACCATTTTCTAATTTCCATATAACCAATTTCTATTTATAAAAGGATGTTAGAACGACTTATTAAAAGCTTTACAAATGCTTTTAAAGGACTTGGTTTTGCTCTTCTTAAAGGAAGGAATTTTCAGATTCAAATTGGGATTGCAATTATTGTCATCATCCTGATGTTTTATTTTGATGTTTATTATCTTGAAAAGATTGTTTTGCTTATTTTGATTGCTTTGGTACTGTCACTCGAGCTTATAAATACAAGCAGTGAAAGAATACTTAATATTTTGGAGCCCCGGATTCACCCTCAAGTGAGATTAATTAAAGATTTAAATGCGGCTTCCGTTCTTATTATGAGTATTTTTTCTTTAATTATTGGAATTTTTATTTTTTGGCAATATTTTTAGCTAGTGTTGTTTGAGTGATTAAACCTGATATATAATTAAGGAGAATAATAAAAAGTGACCAAGGAAAAAACTGTTGTTGGTTTAGACATTGGAACGGCTAACATTAGAGTCGTTGTTGCTGAACGAGGCACCGAGGAAGAAGGCCCTCGGGTTATTGGTTTTGGCAAAGCGCCGTCTGCCGGCATTAGAAAAGGTGTTGTCGTTGATGTTGACGAGTTGGTGGAATCGCTATCAGGGGCCCTTGATAATGCTGAGCAGATGACAGGGGTGCCTATTGAAAGAGCAACAGTTTCTCTTGGTGGGACTCATATAACAGCTGATAAGAGTCAAGGCGTTATTGCGGTTTCTAGAGCTGATGGTGAGATTAGTGAGGATGATGTCACTCGGGTAATTAATGCTGCCCAAGCAATTTCTCTGCCGTCAAATAAAGAAATTATTCACGTTATTCCAAAAGATTTTAAGGTTGACGACCAGGAAGGCATTAAAGATCCAGTCGGAATGAATGGGGTTCGGCTTGAAGTTAATGCTTATATTATTGAAGGGTCAACCCCTTTTATTCGAAATTTAAGCAAATGTGTTTATCGAGCAGGGGTTGATATTGAAAGTTTTGTTTTGGCGCCCCTCGCGGCAGGTGAGGCTGTTCTTTCAAAACGACAAAAAGAGCTTGGGACCGCTCTCGTTGATATTGGCGGAGATATCACAGGAATTGCTGTTTTTGAAGACAGAGATCTTTTATACACTGCTGTTTTACCTGTCGGCGCGGCGCACATTACTAACGATATTGCAATTGGTCTTCGAACCTCAATTGATATTGCTGAAAAAGTAAAACTGGAGTACGGCATTGCTTTACCAAGCGAGGTTAGTAAGAAAGAGGAAATTGACTTAGCCGAACTTGGTGAGAGTGAGGAAGGAAATGTTTCCCGTCATCACGTCGCAGAAATTATTGAGGCGCGTTTGGAAGAGATATTCAAGATGGTTGATGAGGAACTGAAAAAAATTGAGCGGGGTGGTCTTTTGCCGGGAGGCGTAGTACTTACCGGTGGCGGCGCAAAAATGCCAGGCATCGTCGATCTTGCTAAAAAGTCTCTTCATTTGCCTGTCCAGGTGGGTTTTCCACTCGAACTCTCAGGGATGCCCGAAAAAATTAATGATCCTGAATTTGCAACCGCACTTGGTCTTATTTTATGGGAAATTGAAGAAAAGGGTTATGGCGGTAGTTCCGTTTCTTTTTCCGTGACTGCGGCAAAGGAGACCGTGGGTAGAATCCGCGATTGGTTCAAGAAATTTTTGCCATGAACCATTCGCCTAATAGCTTATTCATAGCTAAAGGCCGTGAGCGTATAGATTTGTTTTTAAGAATTTAAAGCCCGGGAATAAAGAATGGTTCATGAGCCTTGTGCCGGGGTGTTAGCGACTGGTACAGGACCCCAACAGTTTTTTAAAAAAGGTTGACCCTGTACCACTCGTCACTCCGTTCCTCGGGTACAGGGTCTGCGTCCCGTCAAAAATTTTTAATAAAATTAAAAATTTTTGACGGGGCTTGACAAAAAAATAGGTATTATTATACAATAGTTTATTCAGGTTTATTTAAGAATTAATGTAAATTTCGCATCTTTTTACTAATTTTTACTAATTTTTTAATTTTTACCAAAGACAGAAAGAAGGCAAAAATTAATTTATATATAAATGGCAGAGATTAAACCCAAAATTGAGACTTTCGCAAAAATAAAAGTTATTGGTGTTGGTGGAAGCGGCGGCAATGTTATTAGTAGAATGATGGATGTTGGTATTAAAGGGGTTGAGTTTATTGCGGTAAACACAGACGCTCAAGCCCTTCACCATTCAGCTGCCAAGGAGAAACTTCATATTGGCCAAGCACTGACAAGGGGGCTTGGTGCGGGTATGGACCCGACAATTGGTCAACAAGCCGCAGAAGAAGCCCGTGAAGATCTTCATGAGGTTATTAAAGGTGCTGATATGGTTTTTATAACCTGCGGGTTTGGAGGCGGTACTGGAAGTGGGGCGGCGCCGATTATTGCGGAAATTGCAAAGGAATCAGGAGCGCTTACGGTGGGTGTTATCACAAAGCCATTTACTTTTGAGGGCGCTCAAAGAAAAAATATTGCTGATGAGGCCTGGATGGAAACAAAGGACCGGGTAGACGCTTTAATCACTATTCAAAATGACCGTCTCTTACAAATCATTGATAAAAAAACATCACTTTTAGATGCTTTTAAAATTGTTGATGATGTTCTTCGTCAGGGCGTTCAGGGTATTTCCGACTTGGTGGTTGAGCACGGGCTTGTTAATGTTGACTTTGCTGACGTTAGGGCTATTATGAAGGAGGCGGGTTCGGCGCTTCTTGGCATTGGCCGAGCAAGTGGCGACAATCGAGCGGTTGAAGCTGCTAAGGCCGCAATTGATAGTCCTCTTTTAGACCTTTCTATTAAAGGGGCTAAAGGGATTCTTTTTAATGTTAGTGGGGGCAAGGATTTAGGAATGTGCGAGATCGACGAGGCCGCCCAGGTAATTACAGAATCAGCCGATCCTAATTCCAAAGTGATTTTTGGTGCGGTAATGGACAAAAATCTTCCTGAGGGTGAGATCAAGATTACGGTTATTGCGACTGGCTTTGAAGGCGAGAAAAAAGAGGGGGTAGAAAAGAAGGAAGTAAAAGAAAAAACTTCTCCCACCGTGCCTTTCTCGCCGGTAATCGAGAAAAAAGAAGAGGAAGAAAAAGAAGAGGACGAACTTGAAGTACCTGCTTTTATTAGACGTAAGATGAAATAAACAATTACAGTAAATCGTAAATAGTAAACAGTAAATGACAAATGGTTTACTATTTAC
>CAZYLA010000030.1:0-7555 GCA_964648435.1 uncultured Candidatus Saccharibacteria bacterium | reverse complement strand
TTTACTATTTACATTTAGGACCTTTTATCCCAGGGGGCAACTTGAGCCTCCTGATTTTATTACTCGGATTTTTTGCCATTTTATTTTTATTTGTGTATAATAAAAAAGCTTCTTTAAAATATAAGTTATGGCAAGGCGAAAAAAGCGAAAAAATAAAAATAGAAATTTAAAAGAACGTCGTTTCACTCTTATTAAAAAGAGAGATGGCCGAGTAGTTAAATTTGACCCTGCAAAAATTTCAAATGCTATTGCTAAAGCAATGGAAGCAGTTAATGAACCGAATCAGAAACTAGCGAAGAAACTTACAGTGAAAGTCGTTAAAGAGTTGGGGAAGAGATTAGCACCATTAGAGATTCCTACGGTAGAAGGAATTCAGGACATTGTTGAAGAAGTTCTAATGAGAGAGAAATTAATTAAGGTAGCCAAGGCCTATATTTTATACCGAAAAGAAAGAGCTGATATTAGAGAGGCAAAGGCGATAACACTCGAGACGGATTTGAAGCTTAAAATGACGCCAAATGCGGTCAGAGTTTTAGAATCAAGATACTTAGCTAAAGATGACGAAGGAAATTTAATTGAGACGCCGGCGGCGATGTTTCACCGGGTAGCAAAAGCAATTGCACTGGCTGATGGTTTCTATGATAAAGATGCTAATATTGACCAGACAGAAAAAGAATTTTACACGATGATGCGGGACTTAGAGTTTCTTCCAAACTCGCCGACTTTAATGAATGCAGGAATGGATCTTAGCCAGCTTTCTGCCTGTTTTGTCTTGCCTGTTGGTGATTCAATGGAAGAGATTTTTGGGGCAATTACCCAAACGGCTTTAATTCATCAGACAGGCGGCGGGACAGGTTTTTCTTTTTCTCGCATTCGTCCTAGGAATGATATTGTTCGTTCAACTGGCGGGGTTGCCTCCGGTCCAATTTCGTTTATGCAAGTTTTTAATGCTAGCACTGAAGTGATTAAACAAGGGGGCCGGCGTCGCGGCGCCAATATGGGCATCTTAAGAGTTGACCATCCTGACATTTTAGAATTTATTACTTGCAAGCGGGAGACTGATAAACTGAATAACTTTAATATCTCTGTTGCGGTTACAGATGAATTTATGGAAGCAGTTAAAAAAGATAAAGATTATGATTTAATTAATCCTCGGAATAACCAGGTAGTGGGGCAGCTTCGAGCTAAAGATGTTTTCAATTTAATTATCGATGGTGCCTGGAGCAATGGCGAGCCCGGTATTCTGTTCTTAGATGAGATTAATAGAAAGAACCCAACTCCCTTAGTGGGAGCAATAGAATCAACAAATCCTTGTGGTGAGCAGCCCCTTCTTCCGTACGAAAGCTGTAATTTGGGCTCGATTAATTTATCAAAAATGGTTACGGGTTATGATCCGAAGGGCAAAAAGGGGAGAATTGACCAAGTGAAACTTAAGGAAACAGTTCACAAAGCTGTTCACTTTTTAGACAATGTGGTTGATGTTAATAAGTATCCCTTAAAACAAATTGAAGAAATGACGCGCCGAAATAGGAAGATTGGTCTTGGGGTAATGGGGTTTGCAGATATGCTTATAAAACTTGGTATTCCTTATAACTCAAAAAAAGCTTTAAGCATTGCTGAGAAGGTAATGAAGTTTATTCAGCAAGAAGCTTTTAAAGCGTCAGCGGCGCTCGCAAAAAAGCGGGGTACTTTTCCAAACTTTCAGGGGAGTGTTTATGACCGGCCGCGCGGAATGAAACTTAGAAATGCCACTTGCACCACAATTGCGCCAACAGGGACAATTGGCATCATTGCTGGCGCTTCAAGCGGCATTGAGCCCCTTTTTGCGATTGCTTTTTTAAGGACACATGTTTTAGCGGATGAAGAAATGATTGAAGTTAATCCAATTTTTGAGGAAATTGCAAAAGCGCGGGGTTTTTATAGCGAGACCTTAATGGAAAAAATCGCCCAAAAAGGAAGTATCCAGGACATTAAGGAGATTCCAGCAAATGTCAAACAGATTTTTGTCACCGCTCATGACATTAAACCAGAAGACCATATTAATATGCAGATTGCTTTTCAAAAATATACTGATAATGCGGTTTCAAAAACAGTTAATTTTCCGGCAAAAGCTACCAGAGAAGATGTTGCCAAGGTCTACTGGATGGCCTTCGAAGGCAAATGCAAAGGAGTTACAGTTTATCGTGACAAAAGCCGTGACCAGCAGGTATTAAACTTGGGCATTTTAAAACAGAGGAGAGAAGAAAAAAGTAAAAAGACAGAAAAGGAAACTCCGGCGGATGTTGAGGCCAATATAGATAAGCAACTACCCAAAGGCCAGTGTGATACGTGCCAGATATAAAAAATAAAAATTATTTTCCTCGGGATAATTAAAATGATTCAAGTTTATACGGGAACAGGTAAAGGAAAAACAACTGCTGCTCTAGGTTTAATTCTGCGAATGGTTGGCGCTGGTAAGAAAGCATGCCTGATTCAGTTTATGAAAAAAGAGGCTACAAGTGAAATAAAAGCGCTCCAAAAATTTAAGAAACAGGTAGCGCTTTTTCAATTTGGCCAAAAAAATTTTGTTTTTAAAAATAAAGCAAGCGAGGCCGATAAAAAAGAGGCAGAAAAAGGACTCAAAAAAGCGTGGGGAGTACTGGAAAGTAAAAAATATGATTTAATAGTTTTAGATGAAATTAATATCGCTGTTTATTTTGGCCTTGTAAAAAAAGAAGATATCCTTAACCTTTTAAAAAAGTGGGGGAGTAAAACTGAAATTGTTTTAACAGGAAGAAAAGCGCCTGAAGAATTTATTAAAATTGCGGATTTAGTTAGTGAAATAAAAGAGATAAAACATCCCTACAAACGAGGAATGAAAGCAAGGAGGGGGATTGATTACTGATAAGTTTATAGGAAAGTTTTTTCTTTGGGACCACGCTCTTAAAATTCCAAATTACTAATCCCAAATCCCAAACAAATCCCAAATCCCAAATTTCATCCTATTAAATAATTTCAGAATTTTCTATAGAAAATTCTGAAATTGGCATTTAACAGGATTAAATTCAAAATATTTTTTGAGAAAGAAAAAGCCCCAGCAAAAGTTCTACTGAGGCTGTGTCCGTAAAAGACAATGGGAAAAAGTTAGTGAGTTTCTTTAGACGGCGTGTGGACTGCGGCGAAGCCGAAGCCCCATAAAGTCAGGCCGATACAGGAAAGCACTGCTATTCCCTCGCCGATCTGTGGATGGCCCGAGTAGTACGCGACTACTCCAGAACCATAAGAGATGACGAAAGCTGAGATTGCAATTAGTACCTCTTTCATTTTTCTTCCTCCTTTTCTGGTTTTTTAGCAAATTATCGTTCCCACCAAGATAGGCAAGTTGCCATTTCTTGATACTTCTCTATTATTGCATATATTTCAACTTTTGTCAAGCCCTAAGTTCGCAAAAATTGCTATTTTTGGCTAAAGTTAGCATAAAGATAGTTAACGGCTCACAACGTTATGAGCCGTTTAAACTTTGTCTACAAAAGTCTTGCGTTTTTGGGGACGCCAGAAAAGAGACGGGCTTTCCTATGGAAATCAAGCATAATTATTACATGGCAAAGGAACGAGTAGCCTCAGAGCGCCCTGAGTCGTTTAGCTCAAACTTGAAATTTTTTGAATTTTGAGTTTATTTAGAGTTTATGTCTAAGGGCCGTATTTTTTTGCTTCTTAATCTCTCTTTTGTGGGAGGTGTTTTTTTATTTATGTTATTTAAAATGTCACTTGTTTTTATTTATTTTTTAGGGGTCGGTTTTATTATTCTAGCGGCTGTTTTTTGGAAAGAGAAAAAAGTAAAATTAATTGCTTTTTTGGGTTTGTTTTTTATCTTGGGATTCTTGAGGGGTTATCTTCATGAAAATAAAATTTTAGAAGAAAAAAGTGCTTATAATTCTTTGATAGATAAAGAAGTTATATTAAAAGGAATGGTGAGCGGAGAAATTTTTGAGAGTGAGAAGAGTAGTCAGATTGTACTTTCAAGGCTGTCGTTGCGCTCGGCGGTGCCGAGCGCAACGACAGCCTTGCCTTTGCCGGGTAAAATTTTGCTTTTTGCAGAACATGGTGTTTTTTATGACTACGGCACACTTTTGCAGGTTAAGGGTAAAGTCTCTTTAGCCAAACCCTTTGGATATTTTGATTACCCTCGGTATTTACAGCAGCAGAGGATCTATGCGATTATATTTCGGCCCGAGATTTCGGCCATTAAAGAGAATCAAGGCAACTTTTTATTGGCCCCCACTACCAATATACTGGTGTGGGGGCATTCCCAAGTTTTTAAAGTTAAAGACAAATTTAAAGAAGCAGCTGGTTATATTTTACCAGAGCCCGGGGTGTCAGTTTTTAAAGCAATGACATTGGGCCTTAAAAAAGAGGTTCCAAAAGAAGTTAAAGAAAATTTTAGAAGAAGCGGGGTTAGTCATTTAATGGCGGTTTCCGGCCTTCACGTGAGCATTATTGCAATGATTTTGCTTTTTTTACTTTTGGGCTTAGGACTTTGGAGAAAGCATGCGTTTTACCTTGCCTTGGCCGGCATTTTCTTTTTTGTAATTTTAGTGGGTGCTCCGCCATCAGCGATCCGCGCTGGCATTATGGGATTTCTATTGCTTTTGGCAGTTCATCTCGGCCGACTTAGTCGAGCTACAAGTGCAATTGTTTTTGCAGCCGCGGTTATGCTCTTAATAAATCCTATTTTAATTGAGACAGTTTCTTTTCAGCTTTCTTTTTTAGCCACTTTAGGAATTATTCATCTTTTTCCTCTTTTTGAAAAACTTTTTCTTATTCAAGTTCCTGATATTTTAAAATTAAAAAGCATTTTTTGGGTAACGATTTCAGCGCAAGCAGCCACTCTCCCAGTAATTATTTATCATTTTAAAGAAGCAAGTATTATTGCGCCGCTTATTAACATTTTAGTCCTGCCAGTAGTTCCTTTTATAATGACTTTTGGCTTAATTGCCGTGTTTTTTTATCTTTTAGCAAAAATTTTAGGCCTTGTTCTTGCCTGGCCTTGTTTTTTACTTTTAGAGTATCTTCTTTTTGTAGTAAAATTAGGAAGTAGCTTTAGGTTTGCCGCTTTTGAGATAAAAAATTTCAATTTATTTTTCTTAATTATTTATTACCTTGCTTTAATTTGGTTGTATTTTTATTTAAAGAAAAAAATCCGTGAAAAGGAGAAAGTTAGCTTATAGTGCTCTAGGCGCTTTAGCTGTTTTTACAATTTTTGTCTGGCTGGCTGTTTTTAGCATTAATGACAATCAGCTTAAAGTTTTTTTCTTTGATATCGGTCAGGGCGATGCGATTTTATTTAAAAAAGGAACAAGCGAGGTTTTGATTGACGGCGGTCCGAGTAAAAAAATTTTAGAAAAGCTTGGGGATACCTTGCCATTTTTTGATAAGAAAATAGAAGTTATTGTTTTAACCCATCCTGATGCAGACCATCTTCGAGGCCTTATCTATGTTTTAAGAAACTTTAAAGTTGAAAATGTGATTACAAGCGGCGCTAAAAAAGATACCCAACTTTTTGGATTATGGAGAGAAGAATTAAAAAAAGAAAATGCTAAAATTTATGAGGCAAGAGCAGGAGACAGAATAGAATATAATGGTTTGGTTGTTAATATTTTATCGCCAGATAATTTTTTAATTCAGAATACTAAAAGGATTAATAATTCCTCAATTGTTGCTAAAATTTTTTATGGTAAAAATTCATTTTTAATGACCGGTGATATTGAAAAAGGCGTTGAAAAAAGTTTAGTTGAAAATGGTTTTAATTTAGAAGCAGATATTTTAAAAGTGGCGCACCATGGCAGTAAAACATCATCAGCTCAAAGTTTTATTGATGCGGTTCAGCCCAAGTATGCAATTATTTCTGTGGGAAAAGATAATAAAGTCGGTCATCCATCTAGCCAAGTTTTAGAAAAATTAATGGCTTTTAAAATTTTGCGCACTGATAAAGATGGTGATATTGTGTTCATCTCTGACGGCCAAAATTTGAATCTAGTCAATAACGATGAAGATAACAATGTTAATTATCAACATCGTTAAAAATAGAGACTCCTTATAGGGGCTTCTTTGGGGCCTTCAAAAAAAGGCGCTAAAAGAATAAAAAAGCAGGATGCTTAAAAACTCCTTGCTATAAAAAAGTTTCTGTCTGTGGAGAGGTTTGGGGTGTCTTTCAAATGTGTCATCTGTACACTTTCCAATCTCGTGCAACTGATCTTGGTGGCGCTGGTTTGATTAAAAAATTGTGCCTGCTTGTGTAAAAGTGAGGAGACTTCAGGAAGAAACTTTTAACAAGCTGCAATTTTCCACTTTCGTTTAGCCGGCGAATGCCAATTTCTCTTTTTGGCATAACAATAATAGTCATCTTTCGAAAAAACCGGATACACAGGCAAGCTACTAAAGGACAGTGAACCAACAGTGGTGTGGGATGCTGTTTGATAAATTCTACCTAGGGTGTCAAAACATATTGTCCGCCATACGCGGCTACTGAAATTACAGTTTTACGAAGAAGCCCAAGCACGAATTCACCATTTAGATCTATAACAATGGTTTTTCCATCTTCCTATATCCTTCTTATTTTAGCATGCATTAGATTTTAACGTTCAATCCTTTTCTTTTTTCTAAGTACTTTAGAACAGTTCTTTATAAAAAGGTCAGTAACTGTAAATTAAAAAGACCCCCACTTTTCAGTGGGGCCCACAGAGAATCATCTTCTTTGTTAGGGGGTAATCTGAATGCCATCAACAAACTTGTAGTTGTCTGTTTCGTCAAGCTCATTCACCAGGTCATTGCGGTCAGCAACTACTCCAACCGTATAGATCCCCGGGAAACAAGGATAAAGAGTTCTCCTATAGGACGAGAGATTAATCGACTGTCCTGGAGTAAGATTATGGATGAAGATTGAATCACAAAGAAAGAAGTTCAAAGTTGGATAGAGTCGGTCAAAAGAACCCCAGAACTCAAGCCAGAAAGGGCCGCTATTTTCGGTACCGGTGTTTTTCACGATTCCGCTGAATACCAGATTATCACTATTACTGACTGGATTTGGACCAAAAGAGAAGCTTTCTACAGTAATATTAGCATTGGTTTTAGGCCTAATTATGAGAAGTCGCTTGCCAGCAACAACCTTGCGGTTATCACCCTCATTTGTCTCTGAAACTTGGTTTGGCCGATCAACTACAAAAACCACGGTGTAAGATCCGTCAGGAACACTGTAGAGGGGGCGGGTTACTAAAAAGGAGTAACTTTGACAAGCAGGAATATTAGAGATATATTCAGAATCAGCCAAGAAGTAGTCGAGAGTTAATCCGCCGGTTTTTGAACCCCAGATTTCCAACCAGAATGGACCGCTGTTATCGGTGCCGGTATTTTCAAGAAAAGCACTGAAAACAACCGGGCTGCCTGGACGGAGCTGGTAGGGTTCCGCTGGACCAAAGTCAGTTGTGGCAATAGTCAAGTTTTTTTCCAAAACGATTGGTTCTCGTTTGGTGTACTCTGCTGGATAGAGAGTAAGGGGAGCATCATTGGTGGGAGGGTC
>CAZYLA010000029.1:0-10951 GCA_964648435.1 uncultured Candidatus Saccharibacteria bacterium | reverse complement strand
CCCAAAATCCAATTCTATTATACTATCAATTAAAATTTATCAATATCTTTAATAATTGTTCCTCTTTTAATGCCTAATTTTTCCGCCTCACCAGCATTTATCTCGAGCGCCTTATCAAACTCGGCCGGCGGAAGATAATTTGCAATGTATCCATCTCCATCCGGCACTCTCAAGTTTTTTATTATCCCTATAACCTCGTTACCTCTGATAAAAACAAGGTCAATTGGAAATTTCATATCTTTCATATGAAAACTGTAGTCATCTTTTTTCTTAAATAAAAAAAGCATTCCTGTATTCGCCGCCAAAGATTCTCGGTTAGAAAGTCCTTTTTTTCTCTCGCTCGGCGAATCTGCAATTTCAACTTTTATTTTCTCACCATTAATAATTAAGATGTTTTTATTAGTCGCGTTTTTATTGCGGGCGCCAAGCGCTAAAATTACAAAAATCAAAACAGCTAAGCCAAGCCCAAAAAGAATAATTTTATCTGATTTTTCCATTCATTAATGATTTAAATTATCTCTAGAGCAAAAACCTGTCTTAATCTCCGAGAAAACTCTGAGGTATCTCGGAGTTTTTTTATTCCACTCCAATTCTGCGCTAGCGCAGAATTAGTAGGTGAGAGAAATAAATCGGGGTGGTGGGATTCGAACCCACGATCTCATCGTCCCGAACGATGCGCCTTAGTCCACTAGGCCACACCCCGTATATTAAAATCTCAACAGGTCTTAATTAAGCTACAAAAGAGTTGTTTTTAATAAAATCACTCTTTTATTTTAAAATCCTTCTTAAATAAACTATCTTCACCAATATCGCTGGCAACAATTAATCTAAGCTCTTTTTCGGTTAAGCCGAAAAAATCTTTTAATAATTCTATTTCATCACTGCAGTTAAAAGGACAAATCCAAACACTTTTTTGCAGGGGATAAAAACCCAATTCTTTTAATTTTCCCCGAAATGCTTCCCGATAAAATTTTTTAAGTTCAGAAATATCAAATATTACTATTCTCCATTTCCTATCCCACTTTTTTGGCTTTTTAATTTTCAATTCATCTATCTGAAGCCAGCCTGCTTTTTTCTTCCCTTTTTTTGTTAAACTTATATAAATCTGGCGATTTTTCTTTCTTATTTTTATACACCCTTCTCGCCGTAAATTATAAAAAGCATCGTAAATTTTTCTTCTCTCGTATTTTCTAAATTTTCTGTATTTCTTCCATAAACTTAATCCAAAGTAGGGAGAACTTGCAGCAACGTAGAACATTCCTCCCATTGCCAACCCCTTTAAAATATCTTTTACAATTTCAGACCGTGGTTTTTTAAAATAGTATTTGTATTTACTCACAAATATTAACATTAACTATTAATCAGTATCTTGCTATTATTATACTATTATTATACTATTATTATCTCTTAAGATTAAATCCCGTAAAATAACTGCTATAGCAGTTATTTTACGGGATTAGTTTCTAGTTTACGGGATTAGTTCTAGTTTACGGGACTAAATTGTTTCTTACTAATTTGTGTTTCACTGTCTATTATTATGTATTACATGTATTACGACTTTTGTGGTGGAAATAAATGCTGAAATTAAGGTCTTTATCCTCGCAAAATTCTGTTATTTCTTGCTCCAAATCCTTGAAATAACAGCTTTCCTTAGAATAAATCCAATCGTATTTTTCAATTAAATCTTGGTGGCTTTCTCTAAGCCATTTTTTTATATTTGGCAAATTCGAAGCCCGGATATTTAAATTTTCAAACCAAAATTCATCTGTAAAACTAGCTGTTTTTTCAATAATTTCCCGGTAATCAGTCACTTCTGGAAATAGGGGAGAGATAAAAATAAAATTTCTAATGCCTGCCTGGCGCAATTTTCTAACGGCCCCAACGCGCCGGGCGACCGGCGCGGCCAGCGGCTCAAGCTCTTTTCTTATATTATCATTAAGAGTTGAAAGAGAAATGCCAGCTTGACAATTTTTGAATTTTTTCAATAAATCAATGTCACGGGTGATTAAATCAGATTTTGTCATAATACACAGATCCGGTTCAAGGGAAGCCAACTTCTTTAAAATCCCCCGCATTAGCTTGTATTTTTGCTCAAGCCCTTGATAAGGATCAGTAACTGAAGAAATTGTAATGGATTTCTCTTTATATTTATCTGCATTTTTTGGAATCAGTTTAGCTGCATTTATTTTCACGTCAACAAACTTACCCCAGGGCTCTGGATGGTCTGTAAACCGTTTCATAAATCTGGCGTAGCAATAAATACAACCATGCATACAACCAATATAAGGGTTAATTACAAAATCAGAATCCGGCAACCCCGACTCTGTGATAATTGACCTTGCCCCAATTTCTTTTATCTTCATGTCTCTTACTAAAATCTTATCAGGCTTTTACCCTTGTCGGCAAATTATTTCAAAAAATAAAAAGCGGTTTTAGCCTGTTTGGCTGGGCACCGCTAAACCCTTTTTAAACCATTGAATGACTATACTGAAATATTAAGCTTAGTTGCCCATTCCTCAGCTACTTTTTTTGCTTTTTGAGCTGCGATACCAGTGTAAGTGGACGGATTGGAAAGAATCTGCCGTTGGTATGGAGTCATTTTTTCCAAATATGGCTGTATTTCAGTGTCTTCCCAAGCAATCTCTGTGAGCGGCCGTTTTTCTTCCTGGGCCCGCAATGTGAGCTGCCGCACCTTCTCATGAGCATTGGAATGGCTAAAAGCTGCTAAGATGATGTAGAGCGGCTCGGCCACAATCAACCCTTTCTGGAATTCGAGATTGCGCTGGAGATTATCCCGATCTACTCGAAGTTTTTTCATAGTCCGTGTAAGCCGCTTAATCATAGAAACCAAATAGCATATCGCTTCGCCATACGTCCGCGCAGAAGCTGAGTTTGTGAGATCACGTTGATGCTCGCTTATTTGGTCTATGTAAACAGTTACAAGACGGCCAACAAGAACTTTCCAAAGGCTTTCAACATTCTCAAAGTTAATCGGGTTCCGTTTCTGCGGCATTGTTGACGAGCCAACCTGGCCTGCGGCAAATTCTTCGCCTACCTCGCCAATTTCAGTGCGTTGAAGATTCCGCATGTCACGGGCAAGATTTGCAATTACTCCGCCTGTTAAAACTAACTCATTAAAAAGTCGCATCATCGATTCCGGCGGGACAATCTGCGTTGAGTGACCTGCTGGCTTCAGCCCCATTTCCATTAATACCTCTGCTTCAAATGTTTCAGGATCATCGAAAAACAGCGAGGAAGCATTGTAAGCCCCTACAGCTCCAGAAAACTTGCCAACAAGCTCGCTAGCGCGTTCTCTTAAAGCCAGAATGCATCCGCCAAGACGATTCACATATTCTGCCATCGCAAAGCCAAAAGTGATTGGGACGGCATGCTGGCCATGTGTCCTTCCCACCTGAACTGTTTCTGCCTCCCGCAAGGTCATCACGATAAGCACTTTTTCCAGGCCACTTAGCGCCGGTAAAAGCACTTTTTCAACTGCGTCTTTAAAACGAGCGGCGTTAGCAGTATCTGAAATGTCAAATGAGGTCGCGGTCATATGAATATATGGTCTTGCCTTACCGCTAACTTTAGCTTGGATGCAGTTCACAAGCGCCCGGATGTCATGACCAATACGCTTTTCTTCAGCATAGACCTCTTCTGCTGTCACTTGTGAGCAGGCGGCTTTCACTTCCCGGACAATGTCTTCTGAACAGATGCCGCGCCGATGCAAAACTTCCACAAGAGCTGATTCAACAAGAAGTTTATACCTGATAAATCCATCTTCAGAGAGATAGCGAGCAACGCTTTCATCCCAATAGCGATAATCTAGTGGAGAAATGCAATCAAACTTATCCATTTTCCTTTCCTCCTTTTTCCTCTCCTCCTTTTTAAAGTACAAGCCAGATTTTAAAATCCCAAACTTAAAGAAATAATAAATAAAAATCAAAAAAAGGTCAACCTTTTCTTGACAGCGTCCCTGGCAGGAGTCGAACCTGCAACCTCTTCCTTAGGACGGAATTGCTCTATCCAATTGAGCTACAGGGACTTAAACGAACTATTTCTCTCTTAAAATTAGCTTATTTTAAGAGAATTGTAAACCCGTTTTTCGAGTTGACAAGTTTATCCTTAATAAGCTACAATAAGGCCAGAAACAATTATCCTGTTTTAGACAGGAAAATCTTGCTCTCTTTAAAAAGAGAAGGAGGAAGAATTATGAGAAAAACACTGACTTTCGGAATTGGTATTTTTGTAGTTGTTTTCTTTCTCGCAGCTACACCAAAGGCAATAGCTGGTGACTGGGGTATTTCAATCAGCTTTGGATGGGTCTGGCCAGCAGACGTGTATTATTACCACGATGGTGATTACCCTCTCTATTATTCGTATCCTTATCCCAGATATTATTCTCCTTACAACGGTTTTCACTATTGGCATCCTCACTATCGCTATTATTACTATTCTCCCTCCCCTGGTATCTACTTTCCCTTTTCTGGAAGCCGCTGGTATTACAATGGCCGGTGGTACAAACACTGGGACCATGCTGTTGATGATTATTTAGATGATCTGGAGGATATTTGGAACGATCATCGTTGGCTTGACCCTCGTGGGAACCGCTACAGCTATCAAGACCAGAGCAGAAGAGATCGTTACCGAAATGCCCCTAGTTACCAAGATCCAGGAGTTAGCCGAGGCGCTCAGCCAAGCTACCGCGGTACAATCGATCAGCTCCGACAACGAGAGCCATCTCGAACAACCCCACCGCGCAGCTTGTCTCCTCGAACTCAACCTCGAGCCCAACCCCGGACATCTTCGCCAAGTTCTCGCGGTATAAGAAGTACTCAGCAAAGACCAGCACCATCAAGGTCAAGCCTATCCCAATGGCGACTTGCCCCAAGACAACCAGAACCAAGCCGGCTCCGGGGTCAACGGCCACCTTCCAGAATCTTCCGGCCGCCAGCAGGAAGACCTTCCTTGTCAAGCACCCCAAGATCAAGAGGGCAAAGATAACAATTTCTCATGTAGTTTGGGCTTTTCGCAAATCCGCGAAAAGCCCTTTTTTATCTCTAAAGTGTTCAGGATCATTATAGCCAAGAGAAAAACAAATTTGACATAGTTTTTAAAAACTTGTATAATATAATTTGCTATAACAACTAATAAACTATAATAAGGAGATTATATATATGAAATGTGATAAATGTAAAATTCGACCAGCTGCGGTGAGTATTATCAGAACCCGGAACGGCAGGCAGGAAAAATTAAATCTCTGCCATTCTTGCGCCGAGAAAGAAGCGATTTTTGGACGGTCGCCATTTTCTGATTTTTCTTCGTTTTTCAATGATCCATTTTTTGGTGAAGAAAGAATTCCGGGATGGCAGCCTGCCGCAACTCGCCAAGAACGCATTAACATTGCAGACTATTTTTCCGACCGGGCCAAAGAAGTAATCGCTCATGCGACAGAAGCGGCCTCAGAATCAAAATCAAAATATATCGACACTGAACATCTTCTAATTGGCGTGGCGAAAGAAGTGGAGGTTGGCGCTAAAATTTTAAAAAAACTGGATATTGACCCTGAAGAACTTGTTGAATATCTCAAAGAAAATACAGCCAAAGGAACAAGTAAAACAAAATATCCTGATCTGTCGCCGCGCGCCAAAAAAGCACTTGAGCTTGCTTTTCGCGAGTCCCAAAATATGGAGCACAATTATATTGGCTCTGAACATATTTTGCTTGGGTTAATTACAGAAGGTGAAGGCCTGGCAGCTCAAACCTTGAAAAAATATGGAATTACTGATACTAAAGCCCGACAAGCGGTTTTAAGAGCTGTTGGTCCAAAAGGCAAAAAAATAGGGGCAGTAAAAAGCAATACCCCAACTCTTGACGCTTATTCGCGCGATTTAACCCAACTTGCCAAAGAAGGCAAGCTTGACCCGGTTATTGGCAGATCAAATGAAATCCAGCGGGTAATTCAGATTTTGTCGCGCCGGACAAAAAACAATCCGGTTTTAATCGGCGAACCCGGAGTTGGAAAAACAGCGATTGTTGAAGGTCTGGCTCAAAAAATAGAAAGTGGCAATATTCCTGAATCCTTAAAAGGAAAAAGGGTGCTTGCTTTAGATATTCCCGGAATGCTTGCGGGCACAAAATTTCGAGGTCAGTTTGAAGAACGACTTAAAAAAGCTATAAAAGAAATTGAAAAAGAAAAAAAGAACATCATTCTTTTTATTGACGAGCTTCATACAATTATCGGCGCCGGCTCTGTCGGCGAAGGCGGCTCAATTGACGCCGCCAATATGCTTAAGCCGGCTCTTGCCAAAGGGAATCTCCAGACAATTGGCGCAACTACCTTAAAAGAATATAAAAAATACATTGAAAAAGATGCGGCCCTGGAACGGCGCTTCCAGCCAGTAATGGTTTCTGAATCAACTGTGTCTGATACAATTGAAATCTTGCGGGGCTTAAAAGACCGCTATGAAAGCCATCATAAAGTCACGATTTTAGACGAAGCGCTTGTAGCAGCCGCAACTTTGTCAGACAAATATATTTCTGACAGGTTTTTGCCGGACAAAGCCATTGACTTAGTTGATGAGGCCGCGGCTAAAGTGCGGCTTTCAACAATTGAAATGCCTAAGGAGCTCAAGCAAAAAGAAAAAGAGCAAAAACAGCTCTCGCGCGAACTTGAAGCAGCTAAGAAAGCAAAAAACAGGGAAAAGCAGAAAAATCTTGAAAAAGAAATTAAAGCTTTAGAAAAAGATATCAAATCCTTAAAAGAATCTTGGGAAAAAGTTCGCGGCACCAAAGAAACTCAAGTAAAAGCAAGTGATATTGAAGAAATTATTTCGTCTTGGACCGGGATTCCTGTTTCCAAAATTACTGCAAGAGAAAAAGACAAGATTTTAAAACTTGAGGACGTTCTTCACGAACGAGTAGTTGACCAAAATAATGCCGTGAAAGCAATTGCCCAAAGCATAAAGCGCGGCCGGGCTGGTTTAAAAGACCCAAAAAGGCCAACTGGCTCCTTTATCTTTCTTGGGCCAACCGGCGTTGGTAAAACTGAACTTTCAAAAGCTTTGGCAGAGGCCTTATTTGGCTCTGAAGAGGCCTTAATTAGAATTGATATGTCCGAGTATATGGAAAAACATGCAGTCGCCCGCCTAATCGGCTCGCCTCCTGGATACGTCGGCTTTGAAGAAGGAGGACAATTAACTGAAAAAGTGCGGCGCAAGCCCTACAGCGTCATTCTTTTTGATGAAATTGAAAAAGCTCACTCTGATGTCTTTAATATTCTCCTTCAGATTCTTGAAGACGGACGCTTAACTGACGGCCAGGGCCGCACTGTTGATTTCAAGAACACAATCATTATTGCCACTTCAAACATCGGCGGCCGCCTGATTCAAGAAAAAGCACGCGAAGCGTTTTCGGCGCCTGAAAAAGAAGTTAAAAAAATCTATGAAGATATGGAGGAACAACTCAAAGAACAGCTAAAACAGCATTTTAGACCTGAATTTCTAAATCGAATTGACGAAATTATTGTCTTCCGTCCTCTCACCCTTGAACATGTCCAAGAAATCGCCGGCCTAATGATAAAACGACTTATTGCGCTTACTAAAGGACAAGGAATAAATCTGAAAGTTTCTAAAGCTGTTTTAAAAAAACTCGCCCTAGATGGCTTTGACCCCACAATGGGCGCAAGACCGCTTCGCCGAGTTATTCAAAAACAAATTGAAAACCCGCTTTCAGAGTTTATTCTTTCTGGCAAGTTCAAACCAGGTAAAACCGTAAAAGTTGAGCTTGAAAGGGAAAAAATAATTTTTAAATAGTTAATTGTTGATTGTTAATTGTTAATAGAAAACAACGGCGGCGCGCCTCTGGCGCGCCGCCGTTGTTTATTTATTCTCTAGGTTAATTTTAGTTCCCGTATAATTTTGTGAGGCCAGCAATATCGCCTTTCTCAAGAGCGCGTTTTGCAATTTCGCCATAATCAGAATAGCCATACATTGTCTGCTCTGCGCAAGCACTGTCATAAAGATCATCCAAGCCAATACCATGACCAAGCTCGTGAGTTGCAATATTCTGAAGATCCATTTTTGAAGGATCGACCGCGGCGTCTCCCCAAACAAAATCAGTGTTAAAAAGAGTGTCAAATTCGATTATCCTCCTTGATTTTGGCGGTCCGGTGAAATATCCCCAAACTACAGTAACAGCAATAGCGTTAGGGTCAGAATAGCTGTCGAAAACAAGTTCGTTTCGACCATCAGGCGCGTCGCTGTCCCAGGAAGAGTTATAATCAACCGTGTAAGAATTGTCAAAAAGTTCTTTGATTGTGTGATTATCCCACTCTTCCGCACTGTTTAAAATTGCGCTCGTGACAAAAGATTCGGAAAGTCCGTCTGGATTATCAGGGTCAACAACATAACTTACCGGCAATTCACTCCATTTGACTTCCTTGCCTAGAAAATCATAGCATTTACTCTCGCCATTGCCATTACCGCCGCCTACGCAATCAGCGCAACCTGCACTCTCCCAACCCTGACATTTGCCATCATTATTACAGCCGCTTGGCCTACCAAAGTCCTTTTTATAGTGAATAAAGACGATTTTTTCAAGACCTGGCGGGGTTAACTGCCAATCATTGATTGCAGGATTATTTGGATTAGCATTCTCTTTAGCTTTATCATTTGCCGGAATCTCCCCTGCAACCGCACCAACAGCAATTAAAAGCGCAAAAGCCGCGACTGACAAAATCCAGCTTAATTTTATTCTCATTTTTCTCACCTCCTCTCAAAAATAATAATTAATTGCTTTTTAATTATAACATAAATTAACCTAAAAAGAATTATAGATTTTAATCTAGATTTAAATCTATAATTCTTTAATCTAACTCAAAAAAATTAACCCGATCTTTTAGCTCTGGACATTCTTTTTCAAGTAGGGGAGCAACTAAATAAGAAAGCATATGTGATTCTGTAAAAACGTCATCTGGTCCAATCTCAGTAATTTTATGTTCTTTTTTTAATTCTGCAACAGCGGTAGGTGGATCTTTTAAAATACCTTTAAATCTAGCAAGCACGTCTTGATGATGAGCAAAATTTCCTGTCCGTCTAGCATATTCTCTCTGAAAAATTGTAGCAAAAATTTCACAAATACTTTGTTTGTAAACTGAAAATCTATTCGCATCTTCCTCACCAATACCGTTTCTTGTAAGAAGGTCTCTAATCTTTTCTTCCATCTTTTGACGATATTCCTCATTGACTTTTATCCCCTCAATATAATCATCTTTATCTAAAACTTCATATTGTCCGTATTTCGCGTGATATTTTCTATCAAAAAGATTGTGGCCAATTTCATGAGCAACAAATTCTTCATAGGAAAATTCCTTTGGATTATAAACAAGTAAAACTATGTATTTATAGTCAGGAACACCTTCACCCCACCCCTCTGGAGAAACCATTCTTTTATAATGCCGCGAGGTAGAAAGACCAACAAAATCATCTCTTATGCCAAGATTAAAATCCAAACGATTATAACTATCGTCTCTTCTTGCTTCTTTGACAGCCCCATCTTTTAAAGAAACAAGGATTGGCTCACCATCAGCACCATAGGAAACAAATCTAAGATTGTCCAAATAACTCTGGTCAAAAATACCACTTTCTTTAATCTTTTGTACAGACTTTAAAACAACCTCAGACTCTCTTTGAACCTCTAGGTCGGGCTCGTGCTCTCTTTTTTCTTTTTCCATATTGTTTATTATTTTATTACTTATTTTCTCTTTCCATGGAATTTCTGGTAAACATTGCGAAGCTCTTTATCAGTAATATGAGTGTAAATCTGGGTTGTGGTAACGCTTTTGTGACCAAGCATTTCCTGGACGCTCCGAATATCCGCGCCAGAAAGGAGCAAATCTGTTCCAAAAGTGTGGCGCAATGTGTGAGGGGTAACTTTTTTTGTAAGGCCTGCTTTTGCGGCGTATTTTTTTATAATCCGCTGCACAGAGCGAGGGGTAAGCCGGAGGTCAGCATTTGGCTCACTTTTCTTAACCTCGCGCACAAAAAGAGCTTTATCAACATCTGTCCGTTTATCTAAATATTCTTTGAGCGCAGCTCTGGCAGTTTCTGATAAAAAAACAATCCGCACCCGGCCACCCTTGCCGCGCACTGAAAACTCATCCCGCTTTAAATTAATGCTTTTGCGGTCAAGCGAGCAAAGCTCAGAAACCCGCATTCCTGTAGAAAAAAGGAGCTCAAGAATCGCCCGGTCGCGCAAATCACTTATTTTATTGCCGCTTGGCGCAGCTAAAAGCCGCTCAAGCTCTTCTTTTTCTAAAAAGCTCACTTGGCGCTCCGGAATTTTAGCAAGCTCTAGCTTTTCTGCAGCCAGTGATTTAATATCCCGTCTTGCTAAGTATTTTAAAAAACTCCTCAAGGCAATAATATGATAATTCTGGGTAATCGGCTTCATTGTTTCATTGCCAGGTCCCTTTAAACGATTTAAATAAAGTCGGTATTTGCGGACTAACTCGACTGTAATCTGGCTGGGGTTTGCAATTTCAGCCCATTTTAAAAACCGGCGGAGATAGTGGTCATAATTTTCAATTGTTTTCTGACTCCGGCCCCGCTCAACCTCTAAATACTCAAGAAAATCAGTGACTAATTTATCTAATGTCTTCATAAGTTTAAAGTCGTACAATATAATTATAACTCAAAGCAAGGAGTATTACCATTTTTCTCAACCCGTCCAAACTTCTGGACTTCGCGCCAAAGGCGCGAAAATTTGTTTTAGTGGTCCAAAAATTTGAGCGGGTTGTTTTCCAAGAAAAAATGTGCTATAGTAAAATTAGACATTAAATTAAAGAAATTATGGCTTTAAAACCTGTTTCAAAAAGGAAAATTATTGAAAAATATAAACTCCATAACAAGGACTCAGGCTCACCTGAAGTCCAGATTGCGGTTTTTACGGA
>CAZYLA010000028.1:0-11106 GCA_964648435.1 uncultured Candidatus Saccharibacteria bacterium | reverse complement strand
CTCGCGGCCAACACCAAAAATAGTGGCTTTTCCTCTTTGAGAATCAATTTTAAAGACTAGCGCTTTAACAACGCTTGTCCCAATGTCAAGTGCCAAGATATAGGGTTCTTTTAGCTGTTTCTTTTGGAATAGATTTAATAAAGCCATCTTATTTTAAAACTGCTTTAATTCTTCTAATACCCCCTGAGCTTGATTTTTCAGAAATAATTTTAAATTTACCTAGGATGCCAGTGTGTTTAACGTGAGGGCCCGCACAAACTTCTTTTGAAAAAGGATTTGCAGGATCCCCAATCGTATAAACACTTACTTTTTCAGGATATTTATCTTTAAAAAAGGCAAGAGCGCCTTTTTCAAGCGCCTCTTTATAAGGCACTTCTTGCTGGCAACTGACCTTTAGGTCCTTTTTTATAACTTCATTTACTAACTTTTCAACTTTTTTCTTTTCCTCATCAGTTAATTTCTTAGGATGTGAAAAGTCAAAGCGAAGGCGCTCGGCTGTAATATCACTTCCCATTTGTTTAACATGGTCACCCAGAACTTTCCTTAAAGCCGCGTGAAGAAGATGGGTTGCTGTATGATACTTGGTCTCTTTACGGCCCGCTTTCTTACCAACTCCGCCAAATTTCTTTTCAGCACCAGCTCGGGAAATTTTCTGATGCCTTTCAAACTCTTTTTTAAATCCCTTCTTATCAACTTTAAGCTTTCTTTCACTAGCAAGTTCTTCAGTCATCTCAAGTGGCAGACCATAAGTGTCATAAAGTCGAAATGCCTCTTTGCCTGAAATTTCACCTCTAGATCCAGCAGCTACTTTTTCAAAATATTTCAAACCCCCTCTAAGGGTCTTTTCAAATTTCTCTGCTTCGTTTTGAATGACAGTCAGAATTTGCTCCTTTTTTGTAGAAAGCTCGGGATAAACTTCGTCATAAATGTCTATAAAAATTTTAGCAAGCTCTAAAATTTCTACTGTCCCAAGATTAAAGAGTTTAACATATCTTATCACTTTGCGAATTACTCTTCTTAAAATATAACCTTCTTCGAGATTACTTGGAATAACACCGTCAGCAATTAAAAAAACTGCTCCCCTTAAGTGGTCAGCAATAATTCGAAAATGCCGCTCATGTTTTTTATACTTAAGGCCTGTAAGCTCTTTAAGTTTTAAAATCACTGGCCAAAAAAGGTCGGTCTCGTAAGCTGACGGCTTTTTATTTAAAATCGCGGTTAACCTTTCAAGACCAGCGCCAGTGTCAACATTTTTTTTAGGAAGCGGCTCATAAGTGCCATCCTCAGCTTTAAAATATTCCATAAAAACAAGATTCCAAATCTCAACAAAACGATTGCACTTGGGGCAATTAGGTCCGCAATCTGACCTCCCACAGCCATATTTTCGGCCACGGTCATAGTGAATTTCCGAACAAGGCCCGCAGGGCCCTTCTGAAGCAACCGGTCCCCAAAAATTATCTTTTAAGCCAAAAGATTTGATTCTCTTTTTGGGGATGCCGATTTTTAGCCAGATTTTTTTTGACTTAATATCTTTTGGGATTAACCGACTACCTCTAAAAATCGTAATCCAGAGACGATCTTTTTTAAGTTTAAGGCGTTTAGTCACAAATTCGAATGCATAATTAATTGCTTTTTCTTTAAAATACTTGCCTCCAATTGACCAGTTGCCAAGCATTTCAAAAAAAGTATGGTGAACATCATCGCCAACATCGTCAATATCAGCCATCCGAAAACACTTTTGGCAAGAAGTAAGTTCTTTAGCGCCAAAATCTTTTACTGGGTCTTTTTTGCCCGAGAGATACTGGACAAACTGCTGCATCCCTGCTGATGTCAAAAGAACTGTCGGATCGTCTTCTGGTAAAAGCGAAGAAGAAGGCACAACGATATGCCCTTTTGATTTAAAATAATCAATAAACAATTGGCGGATTTCTTTTGAAGACATAATTTATTTATTATTAGAAGGCAAAAATCAGTTAACAGAAATTGAAAAGACAACAATGGGAGAAAAAAGGAAAACGGAAGACCGAGAATTTACTGACTTCTGACTTCCCCACTAATTTTTGAATAACTGCTTTCTGTTTATTAACGTACTTCCATCCGCTCAAGAGCTTGGGTCAGCCGCTTTTTTTCGGCTCGAAGCCGCTCTAAATCTTCTTTTAGATTTTTTTCGCGAATTCCAAAGTCATAAAGAGTTTTTTCAAGTTGTTCAAGCTCTTTTTCTTTTGCCTCAATATCATAAGTAATTGCATCGATTAAGCGCCTTGTCCGCGCTAGCTCTTCTTGGGTATATTCTTCCTCCTTTTCTTTAGCAGAATCTTTCTGTTTTTGTCTAAACATATTTTTTGCATTTCACATTAAAAGTACTTTTATTATAGCGAAACTGACCACAATTCGCAAATGACAAATCGCAACTACTCGTTTCCTAGAGACGCTGAGAGGCTCGCTTGATTTCTGTGGGAAAGCTAACCTATTTTCTAGAATCTCACCGGCGCATCTTGATAAAAAGACCTATAAATAGAATAAATTTAAAGTGATGTCTCCAATAAAGCAAAAAGTTCATTTTGAAAAAAAGATTAAAATCAACTTAACGCCACTCTTTTTGGGTGGCGTTTTTCTTTCTGACAACCAACAGTCGACAATTCACAAGTTAACTTGCGCTCAAAAATCCTGTAATTCCTTACAGGATTTTTGAGTGCAGAAAACCATATGCCCTTAGCTATATGCTATTTAACCATTTGTCAATATTATTCCCCCACCTAAAACTTCTTTGGGCTTCTTGCGCGTGTCCTTATAAAAAACCGCCGATTGACCTGGAGTAGGCGCAAAACAGGGGTTTTTTAAAACAACCTTAGTTTTATTTTTTTGAAAAATAACTTTAGCTTTTCTGAACTTGTCAGTTGAACGGGTTTTAACAAGAACTTCTGCCGCTTTTTTGGCACGCGGTGCGTGCCAAAAAAGCGGCCCTACAAAAAACTCGTCTCTATAAAGCTCTTTTTTGTCTTTAGTTACCACAAGTTGATTTTTCTTAAAATCTTTTTTAAGAACGTAAAAGGGGCCCCCAGAAAGCCCTATTCCTCTTCGTTGGCCCAAAGTATAAAGCGACAAACCAGAGTGTATCCCAAGCTTTTTACCATTCGAATCGACAATTTCACCCCTTTTTAAGCCAGCGGAGGACAGTCCTCCGCTAAACAGCGGAGGACTGTCCTCCGCTGTTTCTCTTATCAAAGTTTGTTTTAAAAATGAAGCAATATCACCGCCCGGCACAAAACAAATTTCTTGACTTTCAACCGCCAGCTTTGCAGGAATTTTGCTTTTCTTAACAATCTCCTTAACCTCACTTTTTAAATACTCGCCAAGCGGAAACAAAAGATATTTTATGTCATCTCGGCTCAGGCGATACAAAAAGTATGACTGGTCTTTTCTCAAATCGCGAGCAACGCCAAGATGAAAGCCGTTCTTGTCTTCCCAAATTCTGGCGTAGTGACCAGTTGCTAAAAAATCAAAACCCATTGCCCGAGCTTTTTTAAGAAGCAAGCCTATTTTAATTTTTTCATTACAAACAACACACGGATTTGGTGTAAGTCCTTTTTTATAAGCCCTCAAAAAATCATCAACTACCCATTTTTTAAACTCTTTTCTGAAATCAAAAACATAAAAGGGAATTTCAAGTTTTTGGCAAACCTTTTTTGCCTGCGCCTCAAGCTCTGCGCTACAGCATTTATTTTCTTCTTTTGTTTCTTTCCAAAACCGCATAAAAACCGCACTCACTTCATAACCTTTTTTCTTCAACAAAAAAGCCGCGGCACTGCTATCTATGCCGCCGGAAAGCGCAACTAAAACTTTTTTATTTTTAGACATAATAAACAAGGGTTTAAGACCTTCTTATTTTAACTAAAATCGCCACAGATTTCAAACATCTTTAACATTCTTTAAATAACAGAAAAAAGTTGTTATTTAAAAAATTCTTCGCGAGTACTCGCGAAGAATTTTTTAAGTTTAGAAATTAAAAATTTATCTTATTATGGTTTCAAACAGAAAATCTTCAAACTCCGGCATCTGATTTTTAATATAGATTACACCAGATACTTTATTGCCGGACCTTACAGCATCCCAATCAGCAGTTGCTTTGTCAGTGCCGGTCATATCACAATCAATAGTGATATCAGCTGTTCCGGACATCTTACCGTTTTTATTCTGTCCGCTCATTGTTCCGCTCACCACAACATTTGCCGTATCGCTGACTTCTTTAAGAAACACCTTATAACTGTAATGAATCTTCCCCTTGCCGCTAAAAGAGCCATTTGCTGGACCTACTCCTTCCACAAAATCAAGCGATATTTGATTGGATGTTATCTCTTTGGAAACACTTGCTGCCACTGGAATTTGCTTTAAAACACCATCAATAATTGTCTGGATTGCACTGTCTAAATTAGTAAATTGACCGCTTGATTTTAAGGTTACTTTTGCTTCCGGCGGCGGTTCCCCCGGAGAAGGTGCTACTTCCCTCGGAGTTGGAGAAGGGATGGGTTTTTCTGTTGGCTCTTCCTGCTCCTCTTTCTGTTGCTCCTCCTCTTGGGCTGGCGAAAGCGCTTTTTCCTCCGCAGTTTCTTTCTCATGAAAAAACATCCATAAAAAATAACCCACGGCTACTAAGACAGCAGTTAATAAAACCGGGGTTACAATACCCTTGATGCTTTCTCTAACTCCTCCCTTTTCACCTCTAAAAAATGAAAGCATATTTTACTTGGCTGCGTCTTTTTTGATAATCGTTGCCTGGGGGGCTGCCGGGGCTGGCTCGGGTATCTCCTCTTCGGGCTTATTTGTCACCACCTGTTCCTGTAGCTGCTTCTTGAAAAAGAAACTAATAATAATTAAGATAAGACCGATGACGAAAAAAACTCCAGACCAAATCAAATTTCTGACAACAACTGCATTCGTTAAATCAAAGAAAACAGCTTGAATAGAAGTAAGAAACCGGGCAGCCTCTTCGCTTAATGGTGGAGTTCCTTCCGCCTGTTGAAGAAAGATATTCCTCATTTTTCCTTGCACAATTAAGAATTTCGCAATTAAGCTTGCAATCATCAAAAACAGGCCTGGCAAAAGAAGGGTAAAACCCATCCATCTAAAAAGCGAGCGAAGCGGCCTTCTAATGAGCAAAACAATAAGTATAAAAAGAACAAACAGAACTGCCACTGCAATATAAAGTCCAAGAGTTACTTTCTGAATAATATCTCTTAAATCAACCAGTGTTTCCAGAAGGCTCTTTGCGCCCTCTTTCTGCGGCCCTGCACCTCCAAGAAGCTCAAGAATATTAAGCTGTTCTGGAACCTCTTCACCCCCCATACCTTCTGGCTTCATAAAAAACACACTTTCTTCTGCAAGCTCTCCCATCGGCACCATGACTGCCGGCTCGTCTATCTCCCCATTTAAAAAGCCAACTAAGCCATCAATAATTCTGTCACCTGCTTTCTCAAACCACGCCGTGGAAATAAATTCCGCTTCTAAAAACTCTTTGGGAATCCCCGGGCTTCCAAGTTTAAGTCCCTCTTCAGAAAGTTCTTGCTCAAGTGCCTCTCTAAAAGTAAAGTTAATAAAATTCGCTGCTTCCCGATACAGATTACTTTCATGGAAAATCTCTTTGAGTTTTTCTGCGTTCAAAAAAACCGCTTTTACATTAAAAACAATGATTGTAAGCGGCAAAATGAGTCCAAAAATAATAAGCAAAAAAGCAGCTAGAAGTTTTCGACACATAATTTTTTCCTTTCTATCATTTGTATTTATATTTCACTATTATTATACTATAAAAAGAGAATGGCGGTAAACTGTTTACTATTTACTGTTTACAGTCTGCCATTTACATATAGTCGGGTTTTTCAAAGAAAATTTTTCGAACTTTCTTAAAGGTTCTTGCTTTCTAAAACACATCTTGCTATACTAAAAATATGAACGGCAAAGAAACAGTTATTCAACTTGCTCAAGACCGGCTGCCGCCTCAAAGTATTGAAGGCGAAATATCGGTTCTTGGCTCTTTAATGCTTGATAAAGACGCCATTATCAAAGTGGCTGATATTTTAAAACCCGATGATTTTTACAAAGAGGGGCACCGACTAATTTATGAAGCGATGCTTGAACTCTATGAAAAACGCGAACCAATCGACCTTTTAAGTATCACCAACATCTTAAAAGAAAAAGAACTTCTTGAACAAGCTGGCGGCGAGACCTATCTTTCTTCTCTTGTTTCTTCCGTGCCGACAGCGGCCCACGTGGTTCACTACGCCAGAATAATTCAAAAAAAGGCAGTTCTCCGTCGGCTCATCAGCGCCGCCAATGACATTTCTTCACTTGGTTTCGAAGAAAGCGAAGATATTGAAGCAACGCTCGATAAAGCCGAGAAAAAACTCTTTAGTATCTCTCAAAAATATTCAAAGCAAAAATTCCTCCCTATAAAATCAATCTTAGAAGATACTTTTGAAAGAATTGACAAGCTTCATCACGGCAAAGGCACGATCAGGGGAATTTCAACCGGCTTTCGCGACCTTGACAATATCTTAGCAGGTCTTCAAAAATCCGACCTTATTATCTTAGCCGCTAGACCTTCTCTCGGCAAAACAACTCTTGCCCTTGATATTGCCAGGAATGTTGCAAGAGAAAAAATTCCCGTGGCTATTTTTTCTCTGGAAATGGCTAAAGAACAACTTGTTGACCGCATTCTTTGTGCCGAGGCAAATGTTAATTTATGGCGGATGCGCACTGGAAAATTAAGTTCTGAAGGTGAGGATGATGATTTTTCGCGCATTGGCCATGCTATGGGAATTCTTTCAGAAGCTCCAATTTTTATTGACGATGCCGCCACCGCTAATGTTATGGAGATGAGAACCATGGCCCGCCGGCTCCAGGCAGAACACAACATCGGTCTTATTATTATCGATTACTTACAGCTTATGGAGGGACGGGCAGGAACCGATAGCCGGGTTCAAGAAGTTTCTGAAATCTCAAGATCGCTAAAGAGCTTGGCGCGCGAACTTAATGTGCCGGTTTTAGCAATTTCCCAGCTTTCCCGGGCAGTCGAAAGCCGTCCTACCCAAATCCCACGGCTGGCCGACTTGCGAGAAAGTGGCTCTATTGAACAAGACGCTGATGTAGTGATGTTTATTTACCGTGAAGACCGCTACAAAGAACGGACTAGCCGCAAAAACATTGCAGAGATTCACATTGCAAAACACCGAAACGGACCCTTGGGCAAAGTTGAACTTTACTTTGATGATAATAGCGTTACTTTTAGGAGTTTGGAAAAACGAGAGGACGAAGAAACTGCCCCGCTTGCTCCAAGCGAAACCGAGGAGTCCGTTGCGCCTGAAACCGAAGGACCCCAAGAGCCGCCAATAATTGAACCAACTCCCTCTAATGAAGAATGAACCGGCTACCCGAGCCATTAAAAAGATTAACTGAGGAACTTTCAAAGCTTCCTTCAATTGGACCAAGGGCCGCTCTGAGGCTTTCCTTTTATTTAAGCGGCCAAGAAAAAGAAGAAATTGACCGTCTTGCTAATGCGGTTAGGAGGATAAAAGAAATCAAAGTTTGCTCAACTTGCTTTAATATTTCTGACCAAGATCCCTGCCCAATTTGCGCTGACCCTCACCGAGACAAAAGCTTAATCTGCGCGGTTGAAAACGCGCTCGTATTGCTTAATATTGAAAAAACCAACGTTTATAACGGCACTTATCATGTTTTGGGCGGTAGTATCTCTCCTGCTTCAAAAGCCCATCAAAAAGAGGTGAATGCCTTACTAAAACGACTGCGAGGCCCCACCCCAAAAGTGCAAGAAGTAATCATCGCAACTAATCCCACCACTGAAGGAGAAACTACCGCCCTTTATCTCGAAAAACTAATAAAGCCGCTTGGCATAAAAACTTCACGCCTTGGCCGGGGGCTTCCAAAGGGCGGAGATATTGAATATGCTGACGAGGAAACTCTAAAGAGTTCGCTGAACGGAAGGAAGTAAAAATAATTGTGCTGATTGTTGATAGTTGACAGTTGACAGTTTAGCGCCAAAAAATTCCGCGAAATTCGCGGAATTTTTTGGCGCTAGTTAATTATGAATTGTTAACTGTTATGTTAATTGTTACTAAGTGATTTTTTTGATTTCAATTTCGGTATATGGCTGTCTATGCCCCTTAACTTTCTTCTGTCTCTTTTTGGCTTTGAATTTTACGGTAATTACTTTTTTGTGACGTGCTTGTTTTGTAATTATGCCCTCAACTTTGGCGCCTCGCACTTTTGGCGTTCCAATGTCAAGTTTACGGCCTTTTTCCCGCAATAAAACATCTCTAAAGACAACTTTCTTGCCTTCTTCGCCCTCAATTTTCTCAATTTTAATTTTTTGACCCGGCTCAACCTTATATTGTTTCCCTCCAGTCCTAATAACCGCTAACATAAATAAAAATTTAAATTTGTAAGAATATTTTAACAGAGAAAAAAATATTTGACAAGTTAGTCTCGATATACATTAAGATAAAATGAAAACCAAAAAAAGAAAGGAGAGAGAAAATGACTGGCCTGACTACTGTAGCTGGCATCATCCTTTTGATTCTTGCTGGCATTTTCATCCCTCACGCTGCCCTCTGTTTGCTCGCTGGAATTGTCTTTGGTGAAGGTTGGTGGGTTCTATTTATTCCTTTGGCTATTATCGGTGTCATTGTCGATCTAATTAGAAGGTTTTACCGTTCTTGCTGTCTGCACTGATGATTAAAAGACAACCTACATTAGGGCCTAAGGCCGTTATCTTTTTAAGAAGGCAAAAAGGGTAACGACCTTTTTATTTTACTCCCAATAATCTCGAATCAATATCCGGTTGCGGTCCATGCCCTTTACTATAACTTTTTGGCCCACGCGCCAGCCAAACTTGCGGACAAGTTTAATTGGCAAAGTCAGCACATAGCTGCCAGAAGGGAGCTGCTGAATTTTACGAATGTTTTCGTCTTTAAATCTACCCATATTTTTCTCCTAAAAAGAATTATAGATTTAATTATAGATTTAAATCTATAATTCTTTTTTAAATAATAGTAGGGAAGTGGCAAGATAAAAATTCCAAATGGCGGCTCTGCTGCCATTCCGCCTTCGGCGGAATTTTGGATTTTGGATTTTGTTATTGGGATTTTATGATTGGTCCCCTATCAGTATCTTTAATTTCAAAACCTCTCCCGTTATCTCGAGCGAGGCCGCAGGCCGAGTCGAGAGATCTCATTATACTTCCAAATTTTTAGATAAATCTTTAAATTTTGGATTTTTCTTTTTAATTAACTCTACTTTCTTTTTTCTTGACCACTTCTTGAGTTGTTTTTCTCGTGAAATTGCTTCGTAGGCGGTTTTAAAAACTTCATAATATATCAGTTTATTTAAATTATATTCTTTTGTAAATCCCTTAACTAATTTTTGCTTATGTTCCCACACTCTTCCAAGCAGACCACTAGTAATTCCAATATAAGAAGTTGTATTCCACTTGTTCATCATTATGTAGACATAAAATTGTTTTTCTTTCATGAAACTTATTATGAGATTCCTCGACTTCGCCCTGACTTTACGTCAGGGCTTCGCTCGGAATGACGGCAAAAATGTCATCTCGAGCCCCTTGGAATGATGTTATTTGCGACTTATTTCTGAGCCCTTTCTAGTATCTTTAATCTGAAAGCCAAGTTTTAAGATTTTTTTCCGAAGCTGATCTGCTTTTTTAAAATCGCGTTTTTTGCGCGCTTTTTCGCGTTCTTGAACAAGCGCCATTATTTCAGCAGGAATTTCTTTTTTCTCTTTTTCAAAAATTGCAAAAACTTTGTCAAACTCTTTAAATGTCTCTAAAATCGCCCTCGCATCTTTTTGACTGACCTCTCCCCTACTTTTGCCCCGCACCCGAGCGCCAGCGAGTGGTGCGGGGTCGAGTCTCACGTTAATTTGATTGATGAAGCGAAAAATATATGCCAAGGCCTTCGGAGTATTTAAATCATCATCCATTGCCACTTGAAAGCGATTTTTTATTTTTTTAATTTCACGGGTTAAAGCTAAACCGCCTTTTTGCCGAACATGCTCAAGCCGCTCTAAAAACTCCTCTATTTTTTTCAGGTTTTTATGTGCTTGGGAAAGTGCTTTAAAACTGAAGTCAAGCCGACTGCGGTAGTGGGACTGTAAGCAAAGCATCCGGAAATCCCGCGGGGAATAACCTTCTTTTTCTAAATCTTTTAACCGCAAAAATCCGCCTTCGCGCTTTGCCATTTTCCTACCCTCTATCTGCAAATACCGGCTGTGCAGCCAATACTTTACAAAACGCTTACCGGTCAAGGCTTCACTTTGGGCAATTTCATTTTCATGGTGCGGAAAAATATTGTCTTCCCCTCCCGTGTGAATATCAATCTGAGGACCTAAATATTTCTGGCTCATCACAGAACACTCAATGTGCCAGCCGGGATAGCCAACTCCCCAGGGTGAATCCCATTTTAAAAGATGTTTAGGACCGGCTTTTAACCATAAGGCGAAATCTAAAGGGGATTTTTTATCGCCTTTTTTAACATCTTTTCGTCCAAACTTTTTCTCGACTAACTCTTTAGGCGTGTTCCCGGAAAGCTGGCCGTATTTTCTAAACTTGAAAACGTTAAAATAAACACCATCAGACGCCTCGTAAGCATAACCTTTTGTAATCAGTTCCTGAATGGCTTTAATCATATCTTCAATATGCTCTGTTGCACGGGGGTTTTTGTGCGGCTTTAAAAGCTTGAGTTTTTTTGTATCTTCCCAAAATGCTTTTTCATAAAACCGGGCAATTTGAAGAGGGCTCTTTTTTTCTTTGCGAGCGGCTTTTAAAATCTTGTCCTCTCCCCTATCAATGTCGTCTTGAGTTAAATGGCCGACATCAGTAATGTTGCGAACTTGAATAACTTTGTAGCCCAAATATTCTAAATAGCGACGCAAAACATCAGAAAAAATATATCGCCTTAAATTTCCAATATGAGCAAAATTATAAACCGTAAGGCCGCAGTCATAAAGCCCCACTTTTTTGTCTTTAAGCGGTTTAAAAATCTCTTTTTTCTTTGTTAAAGTATTAAAAAATCGCAACATTCT
>CAZYLA010000027.1:0-11355 GCA_964648435.1 uncultured Candidatus Saccharibacteria bacterium | reverse complement strand
CGAAAGTCCGCAGGACGTGGTTCGAGCGTAGCGAGAAAGTCAGAAGTCGGTGGTGGTGGGAGCGCGCGTTATTTATCCACTTTCTTTTTTAATCTTTCCAACAATTTTGGAGCCACTTCTTCTAAAGTTTTGCCTCGTTTTATAGAATTACACTCAAAACAACATACAACTAAGTTATCTTTTGAGTTTGTTCCACCTTTTGATAATGGAATTTTATGGTCTAAAGTGGCATTATTTTCATTCACCTTTTGCCCGCAATAATGGCATTTATAATTGTCTCTCTCAAAAATAATTTTTCTATTCATAGGATTTTTGTAATAATCTTCTGACAATTCATCTTTTGGAGTTTTCTTCTTTTCTTTTTTTAATTCCAAACTTTGTTTTATCTCTGAAGGTATTTTTATCTCATATATTTTCCCCTTATGATGAATTTCAAGAATTTTTATATGCCCTTTCTTTACCAAATGTCGAATACCATCTCTAACAGTAGAATAACTTAAACCCTTTGATTTTGAAAGTCTTCCTTTTGCAGGTTTACTAACCTCTTTAGCTATTGTTCTCTCTCCGATTTGGATTTTGTTTTTTCCTGTTTCAAAATAAGACCAACGAAGGAGATAATTATAAATCGCCTGTTCCGTAGGAGTCTGTAATGGTGATAGATAATCTACAACTTCCTTAAATATTTTTACTAAATCTTTCTCTCTCATACTATCTAAATATTTTGAATTGTTTATTAAAGTTTCTTTTTGCGCGCGCTCCTAAATTGAGGGCGGGTGGTTGGGGGAACGCCGACTTCTGATTGCGTTGAACTCGTTATTATACGAATTGAATGTATAATATCGACTATTTGTGGTATATTATACGAACTTGATGTATAATTATTAGTGAAATTACTAATTATTATTTACCAATTTTATTTTATCAATTTTTATAAGAATAAGTAAATATTTTAAAATAAATGCTAAAACTTGGCGCGATTCTCCCCCACCCGCCGATTTTGGTTCCGGAAATCGGCGGAGGTGAGGTGAAAAAAATAAAAGCCACGGCTTTAGCAATGGAAAAAGTGGCCGAAGATTTTGAAACCGCAAAAATTGAGACCGTGATTATTATTTCTCCCCACGCCCCAATGGTGAGTGAGGCATTTACTGTTTTAAAGTCAGAAAGATATACTGGAGATTTCAGCCAATTCGGCTTTGGCGGCAATCTCATTGAACTTGAAGGCAATTCAAAATTAGAAGAGAAAATTCAGGAAAAGGCACGGGAAAACAATTTGCCACTTTTAACTCTTAATATGAGCCAGCTTGACCATGGTATTTTAGTGCCTTTATATTTTCTTTCCAAGAAAAATGATTTTAAACTTGTACCTCTTGCCTATTCCCTGCTCTCGCGAGATGAGCATATAAAATTTGGTGAGGTCTTAAAAGAAGTGGCTCAAAAGACGCGAGAAAATATTGCTATTGTCGCCAGTGGCGATTTATCGCATTGTTTAACAGAAGACGCGCCTGCGCCGTACAACCCAAGAGGCAAAGAATTTGATGAAAAGATGAAAGAACTTCTAGAAGAGCAAAAATTTGAAGAGATTATAAACTTAGATGAAAATTTGGTTGAGGAAGCCGCTGAATGCGGGTATCGCTCAATTCTAATCCTCCTTGGCGCAATTAAAGATTTAAATTTAAAAGCAGAGGTTTTAAGCTATGAGGGGCCTTTTGGTGTTGGCTATTTAGTTGCGGAGTTTAAAAAATAACGTCATTCCGAGCAAGACCCGCGAAGCTGGTCGCATCGAGGAATCTCATAATACATTGATAATAAAAAAGTGCTCTTTTGAAAATATTATGAGGTCTCTCGACTCGATCTTCGACCTCGCTCGAGACGGCAGAAAAACTATGAATCCATATTGCACTTTGGCAAAAAAATCTATTGATTATTATTTTAAAACCGGCAAAATAATGGAAGAGCCGAAAGATTTGCCGTCGGAGATGAAAGATAAAAAAGCCGGGGTTTTTGTGACTTTAAAGCATGGCAAAGAACTTCGGGGCTGTATTGGCACTTTTTTGCCAACCCAAAAAAGCGTTGCTAAAGAAATTATTGAAAACGCTGTTGCCGCGGCAACACGCGACAATCGTTTTTTGCCGATTACAAAAGAAGAACTACCAGAACTTTCATATGAGGTTTCAATTCTAAGCCCGCCAAAACCAGTTAAAGACACAAAAAAGCTTGATCCAAAAAAATACGGCATTATTATAAAATGCGAAGACGGCCGCACTGGTCTTCTCTTGCCCGACCTTGAAGGTGTTGACACAGTTGAAAAACAAATCCTAATTGCCTGCCAAAAAGGCGCAATAAATCCCTTAACTGACAAAATTTCTATTTTTTGCTTTACAGTGAAAAAATACAGCAGTTAGTTTTAAAAAAAATGACTCGGCCAATATTAGCAAAAAATAAACGGCTCACAAACTTGTGAGCCATTTATTTTACATTCCACAAAACATTTAAACTGGGGATATTAAAAAAAGAAATAGACCCACCAACAGAAACCATGGATGCTCTACAACTTTGCCAAGGAACGAGTAGCCTCACAAACTTGTGAGTCATTTAAAAACAAGCTAAAATGCCTTAAAGATGATATAATAAAAGTAAATGAAAAAGCATTATTTTGAAATTATTCCAGCGACCCCCTTGCCCCGAGACAAAGACAAGTCCTTTACTTATTCCTCTCAAAAAGTCCTTAAAAGCGGGACCGAGGTTTTAATTCCTTTTAAAAATCGGCTTTTGCGCGGCGTGGTGATAAAAAAAAGCGTCAAGCCAAAATTTAAAACAAAAAACATTATTAAAATTATTGAACCTCTAGCGCTTAACAAAAACCAGCTTAAGCTGATCGATCTTTTAGCTAAAAGATCTGCGGCTTCAAAATCACTTCTTGTAAAAACAATTTTGCCGCTTAAGCCTAAAAAGAGTGCAAGAAGAATGGCGGCCAGCCCCAGTTTTGCGGCTCGCCGCAAAACTGGGGCTGGCCGCAACACTCTTCTTATCGCTCCAACCAAAAAGCGCCTTGAAACTTATAAAAAAGTACTTAAGACTGCCAGTAGAAAAAGTCAAACAGTTCTTTTTTTATGCCCTGATCTCATTACCCTTTTTGAATTTTTTAATCGCACTAAAAGATTTCTCCCAAAAGAACAACTTGGCTTTATTTATCGTGGCCTAAAGCCGGCCGAATTTTACAAAATTTGGCAGAAAATAAAAAATGGTCAAATAAAAATTATTTTTGGCCTTCGAAGCGCGGTTTTTTTAAACTTCCCCACCCTCGATTTAATAGTTATGGAAGATTCCTCAAATGAATCATTTTATCAAAAAGACCAAAAACCGTATTACGACACTCAAGAAATTGTTCATTTTCTTGCCAGAACCTATGGCGCTAAAATCGTTTTTGGCACCCCCCTTCCCCGAGTAGAAACTTACTTTTTTGCTAAAAAAGAAAAATGGCAAATTCAAAACCTTCTTCCCTCAAAAATCTCCGTCAAAATCATTAATATGGCAGACGAATATCAAAAGAAAAACTTTGTCATTTCTGACGAAATCCAAGAGCAACTTAAAAATTTAAAAAACCAAAAAGTCCTTCTTCTTATTGGCCGCCGGGGAAAAGCCCGGGCCCTCGTCTGCCGCGACTGCGAACATATTTTTAAATGCCCTCACTGCGACCTCCCGCTCGTGCTTCACACTGAAAAAGGGCTTGACAAAGAAATTGTCTGCCACACTTGCGGCTACAAAGAAGCTCCGCCCGCCTTCTGTCCAAATTGCAGTGGCCCAAGAATAAAATACCAAGGCATTGGCAGTGAGCGCGTCGAGGCAGAAATTAAAAAATTGTTTCCAAAACTAAAAACCAGCCGCTTTGACAAAGAATCCCTTAGGGGCGCTTCTTCTGAAGAAATCATTAAAAAATTTAAAGAGAAAAAGGTTCAAGTTTTAATTGGCACGCCTCTTGTCTTAAAGCCCCATCTCTTGCCCAAAACTGCTTTTGCTGGTATTATTTCAATTGACCAAAATTTACTCCTTCCAAATTTTCGAAACCCAGAAAAAATTATCAGGATACTTTTTAAGATAAGCGAGGTCTCACCCAAAATTATTCTTCAAACCCGCTTTTCAGAAAATCCTGTCTTTAAAAACTTTCAAAAATTCAATTTGAAAAAATTTTATAAAAACGAACTTTCTGCCAGAAAAGCCTTTAATTATCCTCCATTTTCCCATTTTGCAAAGATAACCCTCCAAGAAAAAAGTAAAAGGAAAACAACTGCCAGAATAAATGGTCTTAAAAGACGCCTTACAAATTTCATTAAAAAAGAAAAAATAAAAGGCCTTGAAATCTTAGGCCCAATGCCACCTCTAAAGCCACAAAGAAAGGGTCGATACTACTCCCAACTCGTCCTCCGCGGCCCCCTGTCAAAAATCCAAAAAACTATTCAAATAATCTCCGGAAATATTAATATCCAAGTCGACCCGGAAAATTTACTATGATTTTTCTCGGGATTTTATTTCAAGGCCGTATTGAGGCCGCATAGATAAAAGATATCCCTCGAATAATCTTAAGGACATATGCAGCCGAAATAGAGCAGCTGGTTTTTAGAAAATACTTAAAACCCGAAAAATACTAGGCCAGTTGCGTGCCCTTGAAATAAAATCCCGAGAAAGTAATCTTAAAACTATGCTAAAAATCTACACTGACAATGCGCCGATTTTAAGAAAAAAAGCTTCTAAAGTTTCTCTTCCGCCTTCTACTGAAATAAAGAAACTACTCTTAGATATGAAAGAAACCGCCTGTCAAAAAGATGGAATTGGTCTGGCTGCCCCACAAGTTGGAAAGTCCGTAAGAGCAATTATTGTCAATCTTCCAGAGAAAAAATTAATGATGATTAACCCTAAAATCACTCGGCGTTCTTTTAGAAAAGATATTATGGAAGAGGGCTGCCTTTCTCTACCTGGAAAATTCGTCAAAGTAAAAAGACCTAAAAAAATCATGGTTAAATATTTTGACGAAAACGGCAAAAAGTTAAAGTTAAAAGCTAATGGTCTTGTTAGCCGCGTTATCCAACACGAAGTTGATCATTTAAATGGTGTCTTAATCACTGATTATAAAAAATGAAAAGGGCGGTCATGACGACCACCCAGAAGAACATCTTATCTTAAACATTAAAAGTAGGCCCGTAAAAATCGTGGCAATAGCAGAGATAGCAGAAACTACCCAAGGCACAACTGAAGTCTTACCTATTAAAAGAGAAAATGTCCCCATACCAGCAGAAAAACCAGCTACTGTCAATCCTGTCCAAAATAGATATCTCATAGAATCCTCCTTTCATATTGTTATTCTATATTTAGTATAATATAGTCATTATAAAAACGTCAAGTAAAAACAAAAGAGCGGTCATTGTGACCGCTCCAGCACCTCTTCCTTTGTTTGTGGAAGAATTTCGGGTGGCTTACTCCACTTTATTGAAATTACTGGGAGCAGCCTTGCCCAGAGAAAGATTGCGAGTCACATCCATGGATTTCCCCAGGGGCCTTCCCATGAAGGGAGAAGCTCCGCACCCATAAGATGGGAAATGCCAACAGCTGTGAACAGAATTGCGCCAACCACTAGCATGATATCAATGATAAATAGTGTAAAACCCCAGCAGACTCTCCAGACAATATTCTCTTTCATTTGAACGCCCCCTTCTTTTTCTTTGTTTTTTAATCAATGATCATTATTGCTCTCAGGAATTCCTTATTCGAAACAGCGGCCCAAGCCCAAAAGAACATTGTAATCCACCAGGGATCGCTGTCAGAGATAATTCCCTCCTTAAAATAATCAACGACGCCGCAAATGACCATCATAAGAAAAAGAAGAAGAAACAAACCATGAATAATCTTAGAGAAGAGAAGAATATCGGCATCACTGGGCCCATATTGCATCTTTATTCCTCCTTTATTGATATATAACATTATAATAAAAGATATTTTAAAAATGTCAAGAGAAAATAAAACATCAGTTGTATTCTTTGGCACCCCGGAGTTTGCTCTGCCGTCTTTGGAAATGCTTATAAAAGAAGGTTATGATATTAAAGCGGTAGTGACGCAACCAGATAAAAAAGTGGGGCGAAAGCAAGAGGTTGTTTTTTCGCCAGTGAAAAAACTGGCTTTAGAAAATAATTTGAAAGTCCTGCAGCCCGCGTCCTGCAAAGATCCGAAATTTATCCAAGAAATTAAAAAAATAAAGCCGGGTTTGATTATTTTAACTGCTTTTGGTCAGATTATTCCCAATAATGTTTTAGAAATTCCAAAACATGGTGCTTTAAACTTGCACGCTTCGCTCTTGCCGCGACATCGCGGCGCCTCACCAATTCAGGCAGCGATTCTTGCTGGCGACAAAAAAACCGGAATTACCCTAATCCGAATGACAGAAAAATTAGATGCAGGCCCAATTATTTATCAAAAAGAAGTTAAAATCACAGAAAAAGAAACTGGGGCCACGCTTCACGATAAATTAAAAGATTTGGCTGCTTCTGTTGTAAAAGAGGCCCTGCCAAAGTGGATTTCTGGCGAATTAAAAGAAACACCGCAAAATGATAAAAAAGCAAGCTTTTGCCGGACTTTAAAGCGCGATGATGGCAAAATTGATTTTAAAAAAAGCGCCGAAGAAATTGAACGCCAAATCCGTGCTTTCAACCCTTGGCCTTCTAGTTTTATGCCCTGGCAAGGAAAACGACTTAAAATTATTAAAGCCGAAATTTCAAGTAAGGACCCAAAAGAAAAACCCGGCTTGCTTTATAAAAAAGACAGTCAGCTTTTTTTAGCTACAAAAAACAAGTCCCTTCTTATAAAAAAACTTCAACTTGAAGGCAAAAAAGAAATAAGCGGCAAGGAGTTTGTAAGGGGATATCTAAAATAGTTAATTGTTGATTGCCGATTGTTGATTGTGAGCGCCCAAAAATCCCGCAAAATTTTTTGCGGGATTTTTGGGCGCTATCTGCCATCTGTTGTCTATCTCGTCTCTTGTCTGTTTACTGGCTAAAATACTGCACCAATTTCTTTACATCTGCGAAATTGGCTTCTTTTGAAGCGCTTCCCAAGACCACTACAATAATATTATCTTTCTGGGCCAGTTGAACCGCAAGGCAATAACCAGCCTCGTTCAAATACCCGGTCTTACTTGCGCCAACACCGCTCTCTACGCCCAGAAGCTTATTTGGATTTTTTACGGTGTGAGCCCGACCTGTATTCTGCACTATCAAATAATACTCATTTCGGCTCGCCGCGTCTTTAATAATTTCATTTTTAAATGCCTCTTCCGCAAGCCGAGCAATGTCATAGGCAGAAGAAACATTTGCCGGGTCAAGCCCAGTCGGGTCTATAAAATGCGTTGTTTCCAGCCCCAGCTTAATTGCTTTTTGGTTCATTCTTTCAACAAACTCTTCCTTGGGTATACCGGTTGAGCGCACCAGCGCTAAAGTGGCATTATTTGCTGAACCCACAATCGAGGCATAAAGAAGATCTTTCAAGCTTACGGTTTCACCCCAATTTAAATAAAGCCGGCTTCCCTCAACATTCTCTCCTGGTAAAATATCAAAAGAGCGTGACAAATCCGGCTCTGTTTCCAAAAAAACCATAGCGGTCATTAACTTTGTTAAACTCGCCACTGGAACCTGCTGAAAAGAGCTTTTGCTAAAAAGAATTTTTTTAATATTAGTATCGTAAACAATGGCAATTGGTGAATAAAGCGGAATTTCAGGAGGTGCCTCAGGTAATGCTGAAAAAGAACCTCCTTCTTCCTCAGAGACAGCCGCGCTTTCAACGCTTCGGCCTTGTTCTTCAAAAATTGGTATTTTTTCCTCACCCTCTTCAAAAATTGAAAAAATAAAAATAGCAGTTGCCGCAAATAAAGATAAGATAATAAGATGAGAATTTTTCATAAATTTAAATATCAAACCTAGTAGTAATATTATATCTTAAAACTAAACATGGGACAACTTAAAACCGGTACATTCTACTCCGAAGTGCAACATCCAAATATTTCAAAAGGAATAATCTCACAAACCTTATTCCTGACTTTGTAAAACGCCACTCCCTAAAACCATTCTAAGCTATTGGGAAAAACATTGCTTGGTGGTTTAGAGAACTTTGGAAACAACCCAAATGCCACCACAACTAGGCCTGCTAAAAACAAAGGGCGGGCTTTTTCTTTTTGGTTGCAAAAAAAGCCCGCCTTTAAAACAATATTCAAATTATTCCTTCACTAATTTTCTATAAATCTCAAAGGTTGCCCGGGCATCAGAAAGTGCCTCATGGGGCCTTTCCATTTTAATGCCAAAATATTTTGCGAGTTCTTTAAGAGAATAATGCTTTATCTCCTCTCCCCTACCCCTCAACTTACTAAAGGCAAGAGAAACCGTATCTAAAACATGATAATCATAAAAACGCTTTACTTTTTCCCGCTGAAAAGCAATTTCCAAGAAGCACATATCCATCCAAATATTATGCCCCACAAACACTGCTCCTCTACTCTTTTTTGCCAAAATCTGAAGGGCTTTTTTAAGGGGAACTGCCTTTTCCCAATCTTTTTTATTATATTTATTTAGTTTAAGCGCTCCTTTACTCGCTGTCTGAATATGTTTTGGTCTAACTTTTATAGCGCCTTCTTCAATAACTTCAAGTTTTGGCTGTTTTACCACAATATAACCAATTTCAATAATTTCATGGCGAAGCGGATTAAGGCCGGTTGTTTCTAAGTCAACAAAAACAATATTTGCTTTATGGTGATTAATTCTTTTTTTATTTTTAGTCGTCATGCTTAATAACTTACATTTTTCCTTCTGGGGAACTTACTTTCAAGAGCACGCAGCTGGCCTAGCACCATAATTTAAAGATGTATTTCTGACAAGCCAGCTACTCTATTTCGGCCGCATTTGTTCTTTTTCATGCTTAACCAACGCTTGTCTATGCGCCCTCAATACGGCCTTAAAAGTAAGTTCCTCAGAGGGAAAATCTTATGATTTCTTGTGCCTTTTATAAGTCGTTAAAACAATTTTTTTGCCGCCAATATTTTTATAAATCGTTACCACTTCTCCGCCCGCAGTTTTTTGAACTTTTTTGTATTTTCCGCCACCCAAATATTTGCCGCCAAAAAACAAAACATTCGAAGGCCTAATACCCCGCTTTCTCATTCTCCTTTTAGCATGCCGTGTTAACCTTCTACGCATACGCACAAAAAGAATACCGGTATTAAACACTGGATTTTCCAAGACACCGGCCCTGGCCCTTCATTATTTCATAGCTTTTCTTTGTCTTCCGTGAAAGCCCTTTTTTAATTTTCAGCTTTGAATGGTATTTTGGCGCTTTTTTAAACTTTGATACCGGCATATTTTTATTATTTTAAAATTTTTTATTTTAGACAAATTCTTAAAAAAAGAAGGGTGCCTGATAAAGGAGATTCTTTTTATGTATATATTTAAATATATATTAAAATATATACTAAACAAGCAGCTAATTTTTGCTTATTTCCAAAACGCTTTTAACAACGTCTTCTAATTTTGTGCAACTTATGGGATCTTTTATATCATCAATTTTTCTCCAAGGTCAACTTTGCATAGGTAAGACCATCTAGCCTATGTCCTCTCGGCCAAGTATCTCCTCCTACAGTATCAAATGTCCCAGTTTTCTCAGAGTAGTGCATTTCCTCATATTCGATCTTTATCCCAACGGTTGAACCCGGCGTTATTGATAAATCCTGGGGATCCCCCGAGTTAAGAGGGATTTCAAATTCGTATGTAGCATTCCCTAGATTTCCCGAGACAGTTTCAAAACGCCACCGTCCTCCTCCGTCTGATTGCTCGTCTTGAACACGAGATCCATCCGCAGTCAGATGAAAATCTCCATGCATTAAATCCCATGGAAATCTTTGAGCGTCTTCATTTTCTTCTATTATACCGTTATTGTTTCCATCAAAATATATCCAAAGACGACTGTTTCGCTCATATTCTTTATCTGTAAAAAATTCATCGTTTTCAACTGTTACTGCAATATACAGATTATTGTCGTCGTACCTAGCATATACATTCATTTCGTGTGTTTCACTTTCACCAGTCAAAGAATTGGTATAGCTTAGGGTTTTGGTTGCCACTGGCTCTCCCCAATCTTCCCCTTCCGCGCCAAGTACACCGTCAAATGTTGGTGGTGTTGATGTATAGCTGGCAACTACTTGTACAAACTCTACAGCAGGCTCGTCAGGTAACTTGGGGGTTAACCTTTCCTTGGTTTGAGTATATTCTCTAATAAAAATAATTCCGGTAATCAAGAATATTAGAAAAACCAGAGATATGGGAATTGTTAGAACATATTTTTTAATTTTTTTCATATATTAAGTTAAGTTTAAATTGTTTGATAAATTTTTCCTTTCTAAAACGGGGCGGAGTGAATTTCGCACAATCGTCCTGGGGATAGGTGAAGTTTGCCCGTAAGGGCAAATTTGGGCGAGCGATAGCGAGCCACATATCCACCTGTTAAGTGAGTGCGATAGCACTGAGCAACCCTTCGGGTTGCGAAGAGTTGCCCGAAGCCCGCAATTCATAATCAGTTCCCTCTTTTCATCAAATTCCATAATCCTTTAATGAAGTTAAATCTTGGCACTTCTTTCATGTATTGTCTGTACTCATCGCCCCACTTCCTTACATTAATCTTCTCCTCTACGTAAACCATATGATAAAAGTGGGCGATCATCATGATAATGGCAGCGATTGAAAGAGGAGTAAACGGAACATATGCACTGAGAATGATTGGTACGAAAATCAACCATGCCATAAGACAAAACCCACCAGGATGTCTCATAATTTTATACGGTCCATCTATGTAAAATATGACTGTTTCATCAGTTCCTTTGAGACCTCCTTTTTTTCGATGGAGGTGACCCATCCAAATACCAGAAAATGTTGCGAATGCTACAAGAACAAGTGAAAAAAAGATTATTATCGATGGAAAGGTAATCGATGGCAATTGAGAAGAGAACTTGAAATTGAGAGGCAACCATAATAATAAATATAACACCCAAATTGCAGCGTGATAGACACACCAGCCCAAAGATTCCTGTTCACGAAGTCCTCTTTCCTTCATTTTTTCCTTTGCTTCTTTAGGAGTGATTTCTCCTCTTTGTAGTTTCTCCACTAAATCTTTTACCCTGCTTTCTTCTTCCTGTTTCATTTTTCTTATCACCTTGATTTTTCATTATTCAAGGGCTTCGGGCAATTTCACTTAACAAGTTATATCCGAACTTGTTTCGCATGTCATTCCAATTTAGTATTATATCTGAACTATATGTGCTTATTATATTTCATC
>CAZYLA010000026.1:0-11547 GCA_964648435.1 uncultured Candidatus Saccharibacteria bacterium | reverse complement strand
ACTCATTCCTTTGCGAGAGCTTGAGAAGCGTTCATGATTTCTGTAGGGAAGTTCGCCTATCTTCTGACTTTCCTGCTCGATTTTCCATACAACGATTTTCTATTTTTTATATTTTGCCATTATCTTCCGGAATTCTTTTTGTTCTAGAGTTTCTTTTTTTATCAGGTTTTTAGCAACGTCCTGAAGCGCTTTTTTATTATTTTTTAAAAGCGTGGAAACTCTTTTAAGAGCTCCTTTTACTATTTTATCAATTTCTTTGTCAATTTGAAAGGCGGTTTCATCACTGTAATTTCTTTGCTCGTGAAGCTCCTTGCCCAAGAAGACAAGCTCTTCTTTTACGCCAAAAGTAAGAGGTCCGAGTTTTTCACTCATTCCATATTCAGTGACCAATTTTCTGGCAAGTTGAGTTGCACCTTTGAGGTCATTTGCTGCACCTGTGGTCACATCTTTAAAAATTTGTTTTTCTGCGGCATAGCCAGCCAAGAGAACCGCAATTTCTGAAAGAAATTCTTGCTTCGTTCGAAGATGCTTGTCTTCTTCAGGAAGTTTTAAGGTATAACCGCCGGCCTCGCCCCTGGCCACAATAGAAACTTTTCTGACTGGGTCAGTGTGAGGCAAGAGATGAGCCGCTACTGCGTGGCCTGCTTCGTGATAGGCCGCAATTTTCTTTTCCCTTTTTGAAAAGACATGACTTTTTCGCTCTGGGCCAAGAAGGACTTTTTCAATTGAACTAAGAAATTCTTTCATTCCGATTTCTTTTTTGTTTAGCCGACCTGCTAAAATTGCGGCCTCATTAGTAAGATTGGCAAGGTCAGCGCCAGAGAATCCAGGTGTCCTTTCAGCGATTTGACGAAGAGAGACGTCTTTTGAGAGAGGGATATCTTTAGTGTGGATTTTTAAGATTTTGACCCGGTCTTTAATGTCAGGCATATCGAGAACAACCCGGCGGTCAAAACGGCCTGGTCGAAGAAGTGCGGGGTCTAAAATATCCGGTCGGTTAGTAGCTGCTAAGACCACAATTCCGGTTTCGCGTTCAAAGCCGTCCATTTCTACTAAAATCTGGTTCAAGGTTTGTTCTCTTTCGTCGTGCCCGCCGCCAAGGCCAGCTCCTCGGTGCCGGCCAACTGCATCAAGCTCGTCTAAGAAAATAATGCAGGGGGCGTTTTTCTTGGCTTTGTTGAATAAACTCCGGACGCGGCTCGCGCCAACCCCAACAAACATCTCTACAAATTCCGAGCCAGAAATATGGAAATAGGGAACATTTGCCTCGCCGGCCACAGCTCTGGCAATTAGGGTTTTTCCTGTGCCCGGGGGGCCAACCAAAAGAACACCTCGCGGGATTTTTGCTCCAAGTTTTAGATATTTTCGAGGGTGCATCAAAAAGTCAACCACTTCTTTTAACTCTTCTTTTGCCTCTTCAACGCCGGCAACATCGCGGAAAGTAGTTTTCTTTTTATCTTTTGGTCGATATTCTTCTGCTTTAGATTGGCCAAAGGAAAGCGCTCCTTTATTAATATTCTTGGCTGAGCGCATCATTAAATAAACAAAAACCCCAATTAAAAGGAAAGGAAGTAAGAAAGGCAAGATTGTTCCAACCCAAAACTGGATTCCCGAGATATCTTTAATTTCAATAATAATTTTCTTAAGCTCATCTTGATTAGTGTTGTAATTAGCAAGTGATTCTGTAAGTGATGCCTCAGCTTCTTTTTGAGTAACTTGCTTGGTGCCGTCATTAAGCTCAACATTAAGGGTGTTACCTTTAACATCAATCCGCTTTACTTCGCCATTATTAATTTCAGTCACCAATTGACTTAAGGGGATTTCCTCCCTTTTCTCAATCGGTGCGCTGTAAAGCGTAATAATGCTTCCTAAAATTAGGATTGTCAAAAAAGCCAGTCCTGCACTTTTTAGAATTTTTTGAGTTTTTTCTCTCATTTATTTATTTAACAGGGTGAACCTTTTTCTTTAATGCTTTTAAGCTCAGGCCTAATTTTCTTTCTTCTGGTTCTACGGAAATAATTTTAAATTTTGCCTTTTTGCCGATTTTTAATTTTTTTTCAATGTTTTTTAAATCCTCTTCAAGCTCAGAAACATGAGCCAGTCCGTGAAGGTCTTTTTCAATTTCCACAAAAACGCCAAAAGGAGTAACTTTTATAATTTTACCCGAGATAATATCGCCAACTTTATATTTTTTAACTGCTTTTTGCCAAGGATCTTCTTTAAGTCGTTTTAAAGAAAGTGAAACTCTTGAGCCATCAATGCTGATAACTTGAGCTTTTACTTTATCCCCCACCTTAACAATCTCGTGAGGGTCTTTAATTCTTTGCCAGGCAAGCTCGGAAATATGAATCAATCCTTCCAAGCTGTCAAATTCAATAAAGGCACCAAAATCAACCACTCCAGTTATTTTACCCTCAACCTCGTCTCCGACTTTAAGTTTGGCTACTTTTTTTTCAATAACTTCTTGCTTGACTGCTTTTTCAGAAACAATTAATTTTTCTTCTTCAGGGTCAACATCAATTATTTGAATATCGATTTCTTGGCCAACAAGCTTAGAAAGGCGATTTAAGATTTCATCTTTATCCCCACCTTCGACGCGAGGATAGTGCTTCATTGAGAGTTGAGACACCGGCAAAAAGCCAACAATCCCAGCAACGCGAACTATAAGACCACCGCGATTTGCCTCTAAAACTCTAGTTGAAAAAGTTTCCCGGTTTTCATACTTTTCCCTAAGGATCTCCCAGGCCTGCTCGCGACTTGCCTTTTTTAAAGAAAGTTCAATAAACCCATCTTCATTTTCTACTTCAATAACCGAGGCCTTGACAGGGTCGCCTACTTTTTTCTTTTTAAAACTGTCTTTCTCGTCAAAAATCTCCCGACCCATAATAATGCCGGTGCCAAGAGCACCCAAGTCAACATAAATAGCGTTGTTAGTAATCTCAAGAATTTTTCCCTCTAAGATATCACCTTCTTTGGGAATATTAAAAAGTTCCTTGTGTTTTTCAAGGATTTTCGCCATTTTTTCACTTTTTTGTTTAAGGGGAATTTTTACCATTTAGTTCTTTTAAAAGTAAGCTTATTATAATATATTTGCCCTGCTTTTGTCAACTAGCCTTTTTAGGTTTGGTACGCCAAATCCAAAAAAAGGCCTACTTAACTCTTTTCAAATTCCTTATTTTGTGTTAAAATGGTCTTACAAGATAAGAAATATGAACATTACTTTTTTAGGCATAAATTGCTTTAAAATTCAGTCAAAAAACGTGGTCGTAATCACGGATCCTTTTGGTAAAGAAACTGGCTTAAAGCCAGTGAAAGCAAAGGCAGATATTGTTACGGTGAGTAAGAATGATTCCAGCCATAGTTATACAAGCGGCATTCAGGGAAATCCTTTTATAATTGACAAGGCCGGCGAGTATGAAGTGAAATCAGTTTTTATTCAGGGATTATCTTCTCAAAGTCCTAATTCTAAAGAAAAAAATATTACTTATTTAATTGAAATAGAAGGGGTTCGCTTTCTTCATCTTGGGGATTTAGCATCTCCTCTTTCGGGCGAGGCGCGAGATAAGTTTAATGGTGTTGATGTTTTAATAGTCCCGGTTGGGGGAAAAGGTATTTTAAAAATTGACAGGACGGTTGAGCTCATTAACCAAATTGAGCCAAGGGCAGTTATTCCGATGCACTATAATCTCCCAGGACTTAAAGAAAAATTAGCACCTCTTTCTAGATTTTGCGAAGAAATGGGTATTTCTGAAAAAAATAAGCTCGAGAAACTTTCACTTAAAAAGAAAGATTTACCTACCGAGGAAACTGAAGTTTATATTCTAAAAAAAGTTTAAATGGCTTTTTTAAAAAAAGTTCTAAACAATATTCGTCAAAAAGATGAAGCGGAAAGGAAAGCGTTGATGTGGGTTTTTGTTTTTTTCTCAATGCTGATTTTTATTTTTATCTGGCTTTTTTCCCTAAACCTGGAGTTTAATAAATTAAAAGCTAAAGGGTCTGTCACGGACGGGACTGAAGGAGCAATTTCATTGCCTTCAAGTGTAGAGCTGTTTTCTCCTGCTGAGGCTCCAAAAGAAGAAGCTTCTGGACCCTCTTTGCCATTATCAAAATAAGTTCAAAAATTAAAATACCTGCCTGCCAATCGGCTGGAGCCCCAAGACGACACTGGCAGACGGGCAAAATGCAAAATTAAGGTATCGCGCTTCGCGCGATGGATTATAAAATTTCTGATATTTAATTTTTAATATTTGATATTTCTGGATTATGTCTAAACAAAGAAAACAAGAGATTGGCTATATTAAGCCCCAGAGAATAGTCGAAGAGATAGAAAGCTCATATCTTGACTATGCAATGAGTGTAATTATTGCCAGGGCACTTCCAGATGTTCGTGACGGCTTAAAACCAGTTCAGCGCCGGATTTTATACGCGATGCATAGTTTAGGTCTTACCTCAGGAGCGAAATTTAGAAAATCAGCTACTGTTGTCGGTGAAACTTTAGGTAAATACCATCCTCACGGTGATGTTGCGGTTTATGATTCCATGGTTCATTTGGCCCAGGATTTTAAACTTCGCTATCCTTTGATTCAAGGTCAAGGAAATTTTGGGTCGATTGATAATGACCCTCCAGCCGCTCAACGCTATACAGAAGCAAAGTTGTCTAGAATCGCTGAAGAAATTTTGACAGATATTGAAAAAGAAACAGTGCGCTTTCAGCCAAATTATGACGGTACCCACAAAGAGCCTAAAGTTTTGCCTGCCAAACTACCAAACCTTCTTGTTAATGGAACGATGGGAATTGCGGTTGGGATGGCAACTAATATTCCCCCTCATAATTTAGGTGAAGTTATTGACGGCCTTGTCTACTTAATTGGCCGGCCCGATGCCAGTACTGAGGATCTAACAAAGTTTATTAAAGGTCCTGATTTTCCAACCGGTGGTTCAATTTTTAACAGAGAAGATATTTTACAAGCGTACGCTACTGGCAAAGGTAGTATTGTGATGCGCGCCAAGTCAACTATTGAGGAAAGCGGTAAAGGAATGACGCGGATTGTGATAACAGAAATTCCCTATCAAGTCAATAAAGCAATGCTTTTAGAACGAATTGCCGATTGCGTGAAGACAAAGAAATTAGAAGGAATTAAGGACATTGTTGATGAGTCTGATAGAGAAGGCATCAGAATTGTGATTAAACTTAAAAAAGACGCTTATCCGAAAAAAGTTCTTAATCAGCTTTACAAGTTGACGGATTTGCAACGCTCTTTTCATGTGAATATGGTTGCTTTAGTTGATGGCATCCAGCCGCAGGTGCTTTCTTTAAAAGAAATTTGCGAGAAATTTATTGAGCATCGTGAAAAAATTGTTACCCGCCGACTCAAATACGATCTTAAAAAAGCTCTTGAACGTGCTCATATTTTAGAAGGTCTTAAAAAAGCTTTAGACCATATTAACCAAGTTGTTGCCACAATTAAGAAATCGCGAACAAGAGAGATTGCTCATAGGGATTTAATAAAGAAGTTTAGACTGACCGGAAAACAAGCAACTGCGATTCTGGAGATGAAATTGCAAACCTTGGCTGGCCTTGAGCGCAAGAAAATCGAGGACGAATTAAAAAAGAAACTTATTAAGGAATTGAAGGATATTCTAGGGAAACGAAGAAAGATTTTAGGAGTGGTGAAAAAGGAACTTCTTGAGCTTAAAAGAAAGTATGGCGATGAGCGACGGACTCATATATTTGAGCAAAGAGTGGATGAGTTTACTCAAGAGGATCTCATTCCAGAAGAAGACGTCATTATTACTTTGACTGAAGGTGGATATATTAAGAGGCTCGCGCCATCAACTTATCATCTTCAGAGCCGGGGCGGCAAAGGCGTTATTGGAATGACCACAAAAGAAGAGGATCGGGTGGAGCACTTCCTTGTGGCAACCACTTACTGCGACCTTCTTTTCTTTACTAATCAGGGCAAGGTTTACAAAATGAAGGCTTATGAAATTCCAGCGTCTTCCAGACAGGCAAAAGGTCAGGCGATTGTTAATTTTATTAATATTGCTCAAGACGAGAAGGTAACTTCAATTATTCCGGTTAGGAAATATAAAAAAGGCAATTTTTTGATGATGGTGACTAAAAATGGTATAATAAAAAAAACAAGAATAAGCGATTTTGCCAATGTTCGAGCATCAGGATTGATTGCGATTCGGCTTCGAGAAAAAGATACCTTAGAATGGGTTCATATATCAAGCGGCAGAGACAATATTATCCTGACAACAAAAAAGGGTCAGGCAATTCATTTTAGAGAAACAGATATTCGACCAATGGGCCGGACCGCAAGCGGTGTCCGCGGGATTAGACTTTCAAGCCAAGATGAGATTGTAGGGATGGATGTGATTACTAAAGAGCTTGGGAAGCCGAGCGAGCTTCAGCTTCTTGTAATTATGGAAAAGGGTTATGGAAAGCGAACTGACTTGAAGGATTATAAAGTTCAGCGCCGTGGCGGTAAGGGCATTAAGACCGCAAAAGTCACTTCAAAAACAGGAAATATTATTGGAGCCGAAGTTATAAATAAAGAACGGGCAAGAGACGGCGATCTCATTATTGCTTCTGATAGAGGTCAAGTTATTAGGATTCCAATTAAACAAGTAAGCGAAATTTCAAGGGCAACTCAAGGCGTGAGAGTAATGCGTCTTGAGAGAGGCGATAAGGTTGCTTCGTTCACTTGTTTTTATAAATAAGCCCGCCCAAATTTTCCGGCTTGTTCTTGGCCATAAAGTGCCAGGACAAAAACTTGCAAAGTGAGCCAAAGAAGCTTGGGTGGGTAAAAGAAGAGAAAATGATTTTACAAGGGGACTCTCAAAAATTTTTAGAGCCAAATCAGGTTATTAAAAAATTTGGCCTTGAGGAAGGCGATAGCTTTGCTGATCTTGGATGCGGTCCGGGTTTTTTTGTAATTCCAGTGGCGCGCTTAGTGGGAGAGAGCGGCAAAGTATTTGCAGTTGATGTTTTTCCGAACGCCCTTGAAGAGGTGAAAAACCGGGCTGAATTTGAGGGTTTACAAAATATTGAGCTTATTAGGGCGGATTTAGAAATCCCCAAATCGACCGGCATCGAAGATGGGACAATTGATATTGTTCTTTTATCCAATATTTTACATCAGGCAAATCCTCAGAAAGTAATGGCTGAGGCCGTTCGCATCTTAAAGAAAGACGGTAAGATTATTGTTGTTGACTGGCGAAAAATTAAGATCCCTTTTGGGCCGCCAAAAGATGGCCGGATTAGTGTGGATAATGTTAAAAAAATAGCCAAAGAAGAAGGCCTGAAACTAAAGGAAGAATTTGATGCTGGCGCTTATCATTTTGGTTTAATCTTTGGAAAGTGACTCCCGCCGCTCCGCAACACTGCGGAGCGGCGGGAGTCATCCTGAGGAGGCCGAGGGCCGACGAAGGATCTCATTATGTTTTCTTATAATAAAAAAATAAAGACAGAAATAAACCCTGTACCACCCGCCCCGCGATTCCGCGGGACTCGGGCAATAGGGCAGGCAAAAAATGAATAAACAAATAATTCCAAAATTTTTAGTTCTTAGTTTTGCGGCTTTTCTTTTTCTTTCAGTAAGCGGTCTTACTTGCATTGACCGTTACAATATTTGTCATCCAGAACTAAAGGAACCAATAACTCTCACTTATTGGCGGCTTTTTGATGACAGTGATGCCTTTGGAGATCTTTTAAAAGAATATCATGAGCTGAATCCCCGCATTACTATTAAGTACAAAAAGCTGGCGCCATACGAGCAGTATGAGGAAACAATTATTAATGCCTTAGCAGAAGACCGAGGCCCAGATATTTTTGCGATTCAAAATACTTGGCTGCCGCGGTTTAAAGACAAATTAGCTCCTATTCCCCAAGCCAAAAAAGAAAAAGACCAGATAATGACTTTTCGGGAGTTTCAAGAAACCTATCCTGATGTGGCAGTTCAAGACCTGACAATAGGCGAAGATGTTTATGCTCTTCCTCTTTCAATAGATACTTTAGCCCTTTATTACAACAAAACTCTTTTGAATAGTGCTGGTATTTCGGTCCCACCTAAAATCTGGAAAGAATTTCAAGAAGATGTTGAAAAACTTGTAAAGAGAGACGCAAAAGGCGATTTTCTATATATGGGCGCGGCTCTGGGCACAGCCAATAACATTAACCGGGCACCGGATATCTTATCGCTTTTAATGATCCAAAACGGCACCCAGATGGTTGACCAAGGAAGATTCCAAGCAGCTTTTGATAGTTCAAGTGGCAAGCGCGCTCTTCTTTTTTATACTGATTTTGCTAATCCTACTAAAAAAGTTTATACTTGGAATTCAGAGCAGCATTATTCTTTAGATGCTTTTTATGAAGGCCGACTGGCGATGATGTTTAATTACTCCTATCATATTCCGACTATTCGAGCAAAAGCGCCAAAGCTTAATTTTGGAGTTGCTAAAATGCCGCAGATTGGCGATGAAAGCGGCAATATTGTTAGTGAAGTTAATTACGCCAGTTATTTTGCTGAGGCAGTTTCTGTGAAATCCAAACATCAAAAAGAGGCATGGAAGTTTTTAAAATGGCTTTCTGAACCTGCCCAAGCACGTCGTTATCTTGATAAAACCGGCAAACCGCCGGCTAGGCGCGATCTGGTTGATGCGTATCGCGATAAACCAAACTTGGGCGTTTTTGCGGAACAAGTCCTAACTGCCACAAGTTGGTTCCAGCCCAATAATGTTGATATTGACCGTTACTTCAGCGAAATGATTGAAGATGTTGTTGCTGGGAGGAAAAGTGTTTCTGATGCCATTGAGCGTGCGGCCACTCAAGTGAACCTCCTCCTTCTTGAACTTCGAAGATCACAAAAAGAAAAATAATTATGAGGCTCTGGTTTCTTTAGAAATTTGAAATTTTCTTCAGTATGTGGTATAATAAAGAAGTAATGACATTTATTTTTTTTAGGAATTTCCGCTTTCTTACAGCTTTATTCATTACTTTTCTTTTAGTCGTGCCTGCGGTTGTCCAAGCATTTCAAATTGTGCCTGAGGAGTGCACTGGTGAGAATGCGACCGATGTAAGTAAATGCGGGCTTTGCCAGCTCCTTAAAACCGGGGTTAATATTTTTCAACTTGGCTTGTCGCTTGTGGGCACAGTCGCGGTTCTGTTTCTAATAATTTCTGGGTTTCAATATATTACTGCCGGTAGTCCCGAGGAAGTTGCCGGCGCCAAGGACTCAATGAAAAAAGTAATTTTTGGCCTTTTAATCATTATTGCTGCTTGGGTTTTAGTTAACAGTATTATGCACGCGCTTGGTTATGGCGGTGCAGGATCTACTTGGTATAATTTTAAGTGTTAATTTTATGAAAGGAATTTTTCATAAAGAGATTTTTTCCTTGATAGCAATTTTGTTTTTAGTATATTCAATTACCCCGATTTTAACTGATAATGCCTTGGCTCAAGGAGATATTCCTGATGGAGATAGAGATATTCCTGATGGAGATAGAGACATTCCTGATGGAGATAGAGGTGAGCATCCCAGCATACCAAATCCTCTTAAAGGAGCCGACACAATTGAAGAAGTCATTGTCCGTATTACCAATTATCTTCTTGCCATTATTGGCACGGTCTGTGTCTTAGTTTTAGTTTTTGCGGGTTTTACTTATGTGGCCTCAGCCGGCAATCCTGAAGAGATAGAAAGAGCTAAAAGCCGAGCGACTTATTCAATTATTGGCCTTTTTTTGGCAATTATTGCTTGGGCAATTGTGAACTCAATTATTGCAATATTCAAACAATGAAAATATGGGTTCTTTTCTAAAAATATTTTCTGTCGCGGCTGTTTCTTTTATATTGATTGTTTTTTCATCTTCAGGGATAGCCCAAGGAGATGATCTTGGGCTCAAGGGGCCCTCCGAAGAAATAAAAGGAGTTCCTAAACCTGAGGGTTCAGGAGGGCTTGTTAGTGTTATTGTGCGGATAATTGACTACGCTCTTTATCTTATTGGCACCATTGCTGTAGCCGCACTTATCTGGGGCGGATTTGTTTATATTACTTCTGCAGGCAACGAAGAAGCAATTAAAAAAGCAAAAACAATCATTACTTACGCGATTATTGGTTTGTTTGTCGCTATTCTTGCTTGGGTGATTGTTTATGCTATAATTACAGAGATATGGTCTATCCCAAAAGATACCCCAGATACCCCAAAAGATACCCCAAATGAGATACTTACCCCAGAATAACCAATGCCAATTCCATAGAAATCTACCTGATTTGAAATAAAATTTATTAATTAATCTTATCTTGGAAGCGTTATGAGTCCCCGCTTTTGCCTTGAAGTAAATTCAGGGCTACGGCGGACAATTTGGAAGCTAGTTTTTAAAAGCTAGCTTTCAAAAACTAGCTTCCAAATCGAAGGGAGGTGAAAACAAAAATGAGAAAAGTACTTAAGTATTTAACACCAGCTTTATTGGGTATATTTGCTTTTGCAGTGGTTGCGAGCGCCCAACTAGTCCCACCGCCGACTATTGAGACTCCACCATCTCAAGAGCGCCTTACATTTACACAGACAGTTGTCCTGCTTATTAATTACGCGCTTTACATTGTTGGTGCAATTGCTTTAATAATGCTGATTTACGGTGGTTTTCAATATATCATTTCTGGCGGCAATGAAGAGGCAGTTGAAAAGGCAAAGAAAATTATTACTTACGCAGTTATTGGCTTAATTGTGGTGATTATTTCTTGGGTGATTGTTTATGCGGTTATTGGTGAGATTTTTGGAGTAGAGGTGGCGGAAGTACCCAAAAAGGAGTAGAGTACTTCTTAACAGAGACAGTTATTTGGATTTTGCTGTTTTGTGGTAATGAAGAAAAAATAGATTTTTAAATTTCTTAGACAAGAAAAAGCGGCAAATCGCTTTTTGTTTGCGATTTGCCGCTTTGAGTTTTGCGCTTACCTTCTGCCGGTTTTCAGCCAGCGGATGTAAGCCGCGCATGGCGGCCCATCCATTGGCCGGCGATAGTAACGCGGTCCCCAATGTCGGTAACCGTAACCACGGTCCCAGTCATGCCGGTAATCATAGTAACCATAATGGCCATAGCCGCCATAGTCGTGACTAGAGCCAATGGTGACGCGCCAATTATTGCCACCGAAGGTCATCCTGAACGGCATGGTCATGACAGGCGGTGGCGGAGGCAGAAACGGCATGATGGTCGGACCATGGTGCCGGTGGTGGTACCCGCAAAATCCTTGGGCTGTTGCCGTCACAGCGATACTCAAGATTCCCATAACTGCTGCAACGACTAGTGCGGTAGTGATGAAGTTCGCGCGTTTCATGATCTTCCTCCTTTATTGAAATGGCTTTTAGGGGAATATAAGCGAAATTTCCCCTTTTCTTGACCAGTACTTTAGCCCTGCAAAGGGCTAATAGTTCAGGGTCAAGACTACTCTACATCCTAGCATATTTTGAATATTTTGTCAAGGCGAATATGCTGGGTATTCCTAGTCAAATGGTACAAGCTTTAATGTTTTTTTAAGGAAGGTTAGC
>CAZYLA010000025.1:0-11633 GCA_964648435.1 uncultured Candidatus Saccharibacteria bacterium | reverse complement strand
AGTTCATTACTTTCCCATGACCAACAGTTTCTTTAAGTTCGGGAACTTCTGTTTCAACTTTTTCTTTTGGGACTTCAACAGCGATTTCTCTCTCTGGAGGAACGATTCTTCTTTCAAAAGCAGTTTTCCAGTCATCTCTTTGAGCAAAACTAACTGCTGCCAGAGAAATCGCGCCAATGGGAATTAGAATCATAAAGATGTTACTTACAAAAACAGCTCTTCTTGGCTCTTTTAAAATAGTTGTTCGAGTTACTTTTAACCCTTTTTCTAAAAAGCGGCCAACACTGCCAATTGTTGGCTTGGTAATCAAAAACCAGTAAAGAGCAATGATACAGACAAAAAAGAATAGCCGACCGACAACCGCATGGGCGACAAAAACATAATTTATTCCCAAGTGGTAGGTCATTGCCATAATAATAAGCATTCTGAAAGTATTAATGATATAAGTGACAATAAGACCAAAAACGATTTTGATAATTTTTCGGCCGCCTGAAAAAGCGGGGTAAAAGGCGAGAAGGGCGCTCAAGGCGCTCATTTCCAAAACAGCCGAGCACTCAATGCCAATTGATAAAATTGACCAGCCGTTTTGCATTGGAAGCTGCAGCCGTCCGTAGGCAAGCGCTTGTGAAGGAATATTAAAGAAATTGGCAATAATGTTGGTGTGAAAAACCTCAATGGCTACTAGGAATTCATCAATGCGAAAATAGCTGAGGAAATAAGTGACAATCAGAGTGAAGCCAAAAGCGCCAAAGAGATAGTATAAAAGCCACTCGCGGTATTTGTGGAAAAGATAAACCACTAAGAGATAAACAGGAATAAAGGCAAAAATGAGAATTGGTTGAAGATGCATTTTTTATAGTTCCTTGACTTTTAAAAATTTTGCAAGCATTTTTTCTGTGACGCGATAGAATTTGCCTATTTTAAACGCGGGAAGCTTCTTTTCTTTAATTAAATTGATAATTGTAAGCCGGCTAAGCTGGAGTTTTTTACCAACTTCTTCGGCAGTCATTATTTTTGAAAGTGGCTTCTCTTTCACAAAATCTTCCAGGGCTTTTTCTGAAACGCGGTAGAACTTCCCAATTTTAATTGCTTTTATTTTTTTGTCTTTTATGAGCCGCATTACATAAAGCCGGTGGATTTTTAGGATTTTGCCAACCTCGCTTGCTTTCAAAAGCGGCTTTTTTATTTTTTCGCCTAAGAATTTTTCTAAATCTTCTTCTAAAACCCGATAAGACCGGCCAATTTTAGCGGCATTAAGCTTTCCTTCTTTTATTAGCCGGCTCACATATGTCCGGTGAATTTTAAGAAGGTTGGATATTTCTTTAATTGTGTAAACTTTGATTTCCATTAACGGTTGTCATCCTGAGGAGCGAAGCGACGAAGGATCCCGTTTTTGCCTCGGGATTCTTCACTTTGTTCAGAATGACAGCGATTTTGTCATCCTGAGTGTTAGCGAAGAATCCCATTGTTAAATAATAAGTTCTTTAAATCCAGGGTTTCTTTTTTTAATAAGATTGATTTTCTTTTTTTTTAACATTCCTTTTATTTTCTTTTCTGCGGCAATCGCTTCCTCGGGATTATTAAAAATTTCGCAGTAAACTAATTTATCCACGTTATATTTCTTAGTAAAACCATCAGCAAGTTTGTTTTTGTGTTCAAAAATTCTCCTTTGGAGATCATTTGTAACCCCTGTATATAAAACAGTATTTCTTTTATTGGTTGCGATATATACGTAATACTGTTTTTGAACCATTTTTTTGTTTAGCGACGGGATTCTTCGGCCTTCGGCCTCAGAATGACACTTAAATTAAAAACTTGTCGTAATATTGCTTTATACGACAGATAATAAGTGAAAATAAATTTAAATAAAATTTATTTAGCATTAAAAAGTTACATAGAACTTGAAAATACCTATTATAACTCTATTTTATTTATTATATCTTAATATTATCAAAAACGACATTTGGTGTCAAGTCCAAATATGCATGCTTTCAGAAACCGCTAAGATTAGCCAATCTTGAGGACTTTCATAAACTTTACTTCTCGCCCCGCACCACCCTGCTTTAGGGTTGGTGCGGGGTCAAGAGGGAATTATCCACAATACCCTAGACTGGAAAATTGTTATATCAAAATTGGAAAATCGTAATTGAAGCTACTCGTTTCCTCACCAAGTAATAATTGTCCATGATTTCTTTAGGAAAGCTCTCTCATTTTCTGATATCCCTTTGTTTCGATTTTCCATTTTCCTGCTTTCTATTACGGCTACTCATTCCTTTGCGAGAGCTTGAGAAGCGTTCATGATTTCTGTAGGGAAGTTCGTCTATCTTCTGATGTTCCTGCTCGATTTTCCATACAACAAATTTCTATTTTCTTAATTTCCTCATTTTTCTCAAATCAATCACCTTTTTCTTCCCAAACCCAAGATCTCTGACTTTAAATGTCTTTCTATTTAAAGCCAGGGAGCTTGTTTTGGTTTGAAGAACTGGCCTTCTGATTTTGAGATAGCCCTTTTTATAGGCAATAAACACAACAATGCCAATGGCAATTATGAACAAATACCAGCCCAAAGTTGGCACAGAGGTAAAGGTAGTGTAAGCAGTGTCATAAGTAGTTGCGCCGTCATACCATTTCATCCACAAGACATAGGTTGTGTTTTCAGGGAAATTAGAGTTATCACATGTCCACTGGTCTGACTGGGTTCCCTCAACAGCAACATCAGGTACTGACCACTGATGGGTGTAATTGCCGGAGGACCAGGAACCAGAACCTCCACACCCATTCGTAATGTATGTCTCCCCCGCATCTGGTTCATTATCAGAGTCACTGTCAATAAAGATTACATAATCAGCTGTTGAGCCGGAGATTGTCGCTGATGTTCCGTTTTTGACAGTAGAATCAATTGTGATTGTTTGACCCAGGTTAGGATAGTCAGCACTGTCAGTTGTTAAGGTGGTAATCGCATAATAAGTAACCTCAACATACATTTGAGTGACTCTGAGTTTAGCGCCGCCAGTATGGGTATTCGAAACAATACCGATTTCAAGGCCGTCAATGTCAGTGTTATCCCAGGAAAGGCCAGACCAGGTTTCTGAATAAGTGGCATAACTTCCATTTGGCGGAGTATGACCTGTTGCACCATCTGTGTCAGCCCCGTCTTTGCGGTAGAAAATCTTAAAAGTATCGTCTTTTGAGTTGTGAACATTTTTGGCTTCAGCATAAATCTTAATTTGGGTAACATTAGCGCCTGAAGGAATTTGACCATCAGGAAGATTAAAAGAGTCGCGGATACCACTCGAAGCTTCTTCGATATAACTTGTGTCGCCGTCAGCAACTGCCTCATCAACCTCAACATAGTGAGAGCCGCCGCCAAGAGGACCCCAAGCAGTATAATTACCGTCACTGCTTGGCCGAAGCGTTACCACTGCCTTTGCTTCTTTTACGGTTAAGAATTCCGGAGCCCAGCCAAAGTAAGAAAGATTTAAGAAGAGCGAGGAATACAAGACCATTGCTGCGGTTGCAAGCAACATCATTGCCTTTGGAATGCTGTGCCAAATTTTCTTGAGAACTTTTCTCATAAATCGTCTATTTTTTTGCTTATTTTCGACCTTTTTCATATTAGGGAAATTATTTTTTGCGTATTGGCTTGACAAACAGCTTGACAAACAGCTTGACAAACAGCTTGACAAACAGCTTGACAAACTTTAGTTTGTTAACAGATAACAATCTGAAGATTGTCATGCCTGCGGGTTATATTGTTGCAGTTTTGGAGTCATGTTATTTCAATAATTTTTTAATTTCTTTTGATTCAATCAAGTACTCCCGGCCAACCTTCTTTGCTCTGATTTCATTTCTCTTAATCATTTTGCGAATCAAAGAAGCACTCACTTTAAGTTCGCGAGCTAGTTTTTGAACGGTGTATGTTTCTTTTTGTGATTTCTTGTAAGCGGTGATCGCTTCTTCAGTTAGGCGATAAAGCTTCCCAACCTTAAAAGCCGCCAACTTTTTTGAAGCAATGAGCTTCAAAATAGTCAGGCGGCTTAGTTTGAGTTTTTCTTGGAGTTCTTTAATATCTAAAAGCGGTTTGATTTTCTTTTGGTCAGTGAATGCTAAAATTTCTTTTTCTGGAATTCGGTAAAGCGTGCCTAGTTTAATAGCTCTGAGTTTTTTCTTGGCAAGAAGTTTTCTAATACTTGTATGATTGACTTTAAAAATCTTAGCAACTTCTTCTATAGTGAAAAATTTCTGTTTAAGAGAACAGTCAAAAGCCGCTTTTCCAGAAATTCGGAAAAAGCGGCCGATTTTAATTGTTTTTATTAGTTTTTTCTTTGTGAGGTTATATAAAGTAAGCTTATTAATTTTTAAAATTTTGCTTGCTTCTTCTAAGGTATAAAGAGCAGTAACTTTTTTGACATTTAGAAGTAAAGTCAGGCCTTTTTCAGAAATTCTAAAAGACCGGCCAATTTTAATTGCTTTTAATTTTTTCTCTTTAATTAGATGCCGAACAAGCGCCTCGTTAACCTTGAGGATGCGGCTTGCGTCTTTAATTGTGTAGAGGCGTTTTGGCATTTATGTATCCGGCCTGATAAACTTTAGTTTGTTATAGAGGGGACCCCGCACCACTCGCTGACGCTCGGGTGCGGGGTTATTTTCCTGACCCAAAAGGTCAGAAAAATAAAAAGCTATCGTAATCTTAATCTATACGACTTAAAATTAAATATATTATATACAAATTATAACATAATAAACTATTGCTGAGTTGTAAAGACTAATTGCAAACCATTTTTTATTTTGTTCTACGTGTTGCTCTGCCGTGTACCAAGCTTTGCTTTGGTATGTTGTGGATAACTATATTTTATATACAAATTATAACATAATATACTAGAATACACAAAAATAGCATAAAATTACTTAAATTAAAATTTTAAAAAAGAAAAAATAAAGAATTGCGGCGCGAATCCTTTTTAAGGAAGGTTTAAAAAACAAAAAATCGCCCAAAATGGGCGTTTTTTGCTAAGTTACTGAAATTTAATTTATATATTTAATTATATAACTAAAATTAAAACTTTCTTCCCTATTTTTAGGGTGCTTTTATATTTTTAATTTTCTCAATTTCAGCTTTATTTTTAACCACAAAGCACTGCCAGCTGTCTTCTTTATGTCCTTGGATTTCTTTTATAAACTCAGCAGTTGGTCCAATAATGATTTCCTCGTCGTCTTTTTTGTTAACAAAGAGGTAGTAGAACTCTTTATCTCTATATCGCTTTGGCTCTCTTACGCGGCAGACCCACTTATTATCTGCTTGGAGCACGGTCAAAGCCGGGACAATGTCAATTTCTTTTATTGCTTCGCCTAAAACCTCTGGCGTAAGCGCGGTGACTTTTCCTTTTGAAACAATTTCTTTTATTGGTGGAATTTCAAGAGAGATTTCTTCTTTCTTTGGTTCGACCGCTTTTTCTTCGGGCGCCATTCTTCTTTCGAAGGCAGTTTTCCATTCACTACTTTTGATAAAGCTTGCGAATGTTAGAGAGAGAGCGATTGCGACAAACAAGATCATTAAAGTCGTGCTTCTGTAAATTTGCTCTGCCGGTTCTTTAAGAACAATTTTCTCTGTTAATTTCCCGCCTTTTTGAAGGAATCTGCCGACAGCGCGGAGCGTTGGTTTTGTTATTAACACCCAATAAATAAAGACTGTTGCGCCGAAGAAGAACAAACGGCCGATAACTGCGTGGGCCACAAAGACATAATTTGTGCCGAAATGATAAGTTACAGCCACAATTATGAGCATTCTTAGGATATTGACAAGATAAGTAAAAACAAGGCCAAAGGCGATCTTAATAAGCTTTCTTTTCCATGAAAAAGCGGGATAGAAGACAATAAGGCTGAAAAGCGCGCTCATTTCAATAATTGCTGAGCATTCAATTCCGATAGACAGAATGGACCAGCCATTTTCCATTGGGAGTTGGAGCCGACCCGAGGAAATAACTTGGCCGGGGATATTGAACCAATTTGCCACTATATTCGTGTGGAAGACCTCCAGAGCAACGAGTATTTTCTCAATTTTGAATTTTTGCAGAAGAAGGGTGGCAATTATAGTGAAGCCAAAACTGCCTGTAAGGTAGTATAAAAGCCATTCGCGGTATTTTCTGAAAATTGCCAGCAGGAAGGCATAAAACGGCACAAAAAGGAGAATGAATGTTTTGGTGCTTAATCCGAGCCACAGAATACCTGTGCTGATTAGAATAAGGATGAGCATTCCCAAAAAGGTGGGCACTGAATAAAAAGTGTTGTATCCGGTGTCATAAGTTGTCGAGGCGCCGTCGTGCCACTTTGCCCAAAGGGTATAAGTGGTCATTGAGGGGAAGTTGGCATTTGAACAGTTCCATTGGTCAGTGTTAGTGCTTGAGGCGTTAACATTAAAGCTGGTTGTCCGGTGGGTGTAATCGCCGGAAGACCAGGATGCCGAACCCGCGCAGTTGTTGGTGATGTAGGTTTCGCCGGCGTCCGGCTCATTGTCGTTGTCAGCGTCGATAAAGAAGACATAATCGATTGTTGAACTAGTAATGTTCGTATCTGATAGATTTTTTGCCGTAAAGTCAACAGTGACTGTTTCCGTGGTGTTGTAGGTTCCGGCGTCAGTTTCAAGCTGGGTAATTTCATATTCGCTAGTTTCTTCCACAAGCTTTAAGGCGGAAAGATATCCTTTGTCATCGGTCGTGTCAACCGGGTAAATATTAATCACAATTTGGTTGCTGGTAGGCACAATGTCTGTCCACTTGGCGACATAGCCGTTGCTCCAGTTGTCGCCAGTGGCATAGGTAGTTGTGTCGTCAGTCATTGAGGTGGTGGATATGGTGGTTCCGTTTGAACTGGCGTTTGTAAAGCTGTCCACTCCAGAGATGACATACTTTGTATCCCGGGCATAAGTGGAATTTCCGCGCGTGCCCAGGAGCACTAAGGTGTATTCCTTACTGTTGGAAACGCCGGATAAAGTCACGGTCATATAATTGCTGGCGCCGGTTGCGGCGTAGCTGATGCCGGCAATGTTGACAATGTCGTCAAATTCCGTAGAGGCGTCGCCAGACGGCGGGTAAACCGGAGGGGTTCGGCCGCTTCCGCCGTCATGCTCGGCGCCGTACCCTTCAAGTTTGCTTGTGCCGGAAAAAGCAATTGTTACCCCGGTTGAGGAGCCGTCAGAATATTTTAGCAAATTTCCCGACGAATCCTCGGCGCCGTAGTTGGTAACATTTGAAGTGTCAGTGTCCCAGGCGCTGTTGGAATCATCGCCGCAGTCATTATAAGCAACCCAGCCGCCGGTAATTGTGATTGTTTTGTCATCAGTCGCGGCGGCATCGCCCTGATTGTTGACTTCCAGTTCCAGATTATCCGCACTGGAAACATCCGAAAAGTTCTTGAACGATAATCCTGACACTGTAATTGAATCGCCTGCGGCGAAATCGTTTGTTACATTAATCACCAATGTCTTGTTGGAATCTTCGTAAGAAACAGTTGTTGACACCTTGGAGGAGGCCCCGCCGCCGATTGTCGCCGTTGTGTCTGTTTCGTCCCAAGTCATATTGAATGTCGAAGGAATCCGGATGCGGATGTCGTTGGCGGCGGTGATGGTGGGACTGGAAGCGTCGTCGGTGATAGTGATAGTCTCAATGGCCGTGGCGCTGTCCCCAACCGTGAAACTTTGGTTTGCGGCCGAGGAAATTACCGGCGCAGCTTCTGAAATAGTGGCGGTGCCGGCCTCAAGCGGAAAAGATCCGCTAACCGAGGTGGAAACCGTGACATCAGCTGATTGTTGAATTTTAACTCCCACAGTATCGGTGGGGGTGGCCGTGCTCTTTACATCCAAAACAGCGTGGATATAAGTGGTGTCACTTGCGGCCACACTGAATCCGGAGAAACTGGCCTTGTCAGAGGAGTTAAAGCTTGTGGTTGAACCAAGTTGGGTGGTGTCAGAGCCGGATTCCCAGTTGCCGTCGCCGTCATCTTGGAAGAGTTTGACATTTTGGAGGTCGCCCTCGGCGTCTGTTGTTCCATATTCTGTTAAAGTCAGACCGGTAACATTGCCTCCGCCCGTGAATTTGAAAGTCGCGACAGCTTTATTGGTCTCGCCCTGATAAATAGATGTCGGGGGGACGCTGGGCGTGCCCGAAGAATAGGCGGTGACAGTAACAATGGCCGCGTTGACAGTTATGGTTTTATCGTCAAAATTAGCGATTGTGCCGGCGTTGTCCGTTTCTAACTCTAAACGGTCCGCACTGGAAACATCCGAGAAGTTCTTGAACGATAATCCTGACACTGTAATTGAATCGCCTGCGGCGAAATCGTTTGTTACATTAATCACCAATGTCTTGTTGGAATCTTCGTAAGAAACAGTTGTTGACACCTTGGAGGAGGCCCCGCCGCCGATTGTCGCCGTTGTGTCTGTTTCGTCCCAAGTCATATTGAATGTCGAAGGAATCCGGATGCGGATGTCGTTGGCGGCGGTGATGGTGGGACTGGAAGCGTCGTCGGTGATAGTGATAGTCTCAATGGCCGTGGCGCTGTCCCCAACCGTGAAACTTTGGTTTGCGGCCGAGGAAATTGACGCGGCGGGCGATGTTGTTGCTTTAAATGTTGCCACTGTGGCGTAGCACTCATCACTGCCGTTGTGCGAAATAGTTGTTTCCACCGTCCCAGTTGAGCTCAATGTCTTGGAAGCGACATTAAAGAAAGGATTGCCGCTTTCTGCCGGAACAGGCTCCTCGGTTATGGTTGTAAAGCTGTTTGTCCAAGACCTTGAAGAGCCAACAGAGTTGCCGGAGTCAGCGGCAAACCAGGCAATGGCGAGTTCGTCCGCTTGGGAAGTGGAGGCGGTGGTTCCTGTGCTGATAGAAGATGTGGCGCTGCTTAAATAAGATTCATTTTCCGCGGAGACATCCAGAGGACTGCTCGAAACAATGCCTGAATACTCGCCGACCCAGGCGTTGCCTTCTTCGGCCGCGGTCCAGTTCCAAGTAATGCTGGTTTCGCCGCCAGAAGCAACTTTATAGGCAAGCGCTCCGGAAGAAGTGCCGCCCTCTCCTTTATTGATCAGAGTGAAGCCGGAGGGGACAGTGATTGTTCCCGAGGCCTTGTCTATGGCGACGCCGGTAACGAGCAGGTTGCCGGCAGTGGCCGCGGAGTCAAGCGTGACAGTGATTGTTCCGGGGTCTGACGGCTCTCTATAAGTGTCTCTATTGTCTTTTTGTTGGACAAGGGCGATTGATTTTACGGTTGAAGTGCCGAGCTGGACCGGGAACGATCCTGAAACGGAAGTTGATGCGGTGACATCGCCGGAGCTGTTGATTTCAATGCCAACAGTATCGTCAACATCAGCTGAAGACCTTACATCCAGAACTACATGGACATAAGTGGTGTCATCGGCGGAAAGGCCTGTAATATTGCTGAATGTGGCTTCATTTGAAGCGTTAAAATTCTGGGTGGTGGAAAGCTGGGTCGTGTCTGAGCCGGACTCCCAGTTGCCGTCGCCGTCGTCAAGGTACAGCTTAATGTTTTCTAAATCAATATCGGCGTCAACTGTTCCGTATTCAGTCAGAGTAATTGAAGTGATATCCCCTGTGCCCGCAAATTTGAAAGTGCCAAAGGCATTGCCGGTTGTTCCTTTGGTGATGTTTGTCGGAGGGATGCTGGGCGTGCCTCCCGAATAAGCGGTTACTGTTACTTGGGGAGATTGGATTGTGATTGTGTCGGCTTTGACCGGCCAGGAAGCCGCTGTCACGCTTTTGGTTGAGGTGACATCGTTGAGGTCTTGGACTTTTATGCCGATTGTCTGGCCGTTTGTGGCGGACGATTTGACGTCGCCGATTACATGGACATAGGTTGTGCTGCCGGCCGAGAGGCCGGTAATGCTTCCGAAAGTGACCTCGTCGGAAGCGTTAAAATTCTGGGTGGTGGAAAGCTGGGTCGTGTCAGTACCTGATTCCCAAGTGCCGTCGCCGTCGTCAAGAAAGAGTTTAATGTTTTCCAAATCGCCGTCAGCATCGGTTGTCCCGTATTCGGTAAAAGTCATTGAGGTGACGCTGCCTGTTCCAAAAAGCTTGAAGGTTCCAAGAAGGTTGCCGGTTGTGCCTTTTTCGATTGAAGAGGGTTGGCCGCCGTCATGGTTTTTAACGACTGTGTCCGGTGAAAGCTGGACAAGTTTTAGAGCCGAAAGATAAGATTTGTCTGCCGGGTCAGAGCCATGGGCGACGCCGGCAACTGTTAGCGTAATTGAAGTTGAAGTCGGGTCAATATTCGTCCATCGCGCGACATAACCGTTGTCATAATTATCGCCGCAAAGATAGGTCGTGGTGTCGTCAGTTAGTGTTGTGGTTGATTTTTCGGCGCCGGAAGAGCTTGTGTTTGAAAAGCCGCTTTCAACGCCGGAAATTGTGTATGAGCACCAGCGGTTGGTGTAGCCGTGCGTTGAGCTGTATTTCCCCCGCATCCCGAGAGCCACGAGCTCATAGAGAGAGTCGCTGTCAAGGCCGCTTAAAGTGACTGTAATGTTGTTGCCGGTATTGCCGTAAGTGATTTTGCCAACATTGATTTTATTGCCAAATTCATTGTGGGCGTCGGTGTTATTGGGCGGGTAGACCGGCGGACTGCGGTCGACATTTGAAGAGGGGTCTGTGTAGTTTTCGGCGCCACTGCCTTCAGTGATTGTGCCGGAATAAGTGAAAGTAACGCCGGTTGAGGTGCCGTCATCGTAATCAATCAAGTTTCCTGAAGAGTCGTCACCGCCAAAGTTGGTCACATTGCCTTCAGAGTCATAATCTGTGTCAGCGCCGTCGCCGCAGTCATTGTAGGCGGTGTAATTGTGAGCAGTCGAAGTGAGCTCAATCCGAACGCCGGCCACAAGGTCAGCGTCAGTCACTGAACTGTTCCAGTTAGCGACAACAAGCATATTACTGCCCTCATTAAGGTCGTCAAAATATTGGCTGACATCAACATTAGTGAAGCTGGGAGCAAGAGCGCCGTCTCCGGAAGCGTTTCGCGTGCCGGTGGCCGTCAAATCAAAATTATTGGCATAATTGCTTGTATCAAAGGTGGGCGAGGTCGCTGACTCGTAAATTTTCGTGCCGTTTAGGAAGATTGTGACAGCGTCGTCATAATCGATCTTCAATGTCATTGTGTTGTAGTTGGCCTTGTTGTGGACGGTGAAGGGAATCCGCTGGAAAATGCCATAAACATCGTTGTTTGTATCGTCGTCTTTGTCGTAGACGGAAGATGGCAATTCTTCATTTATCCAGCCCCAGCCGGTCATTCCGCCAGAGTCAAAGCCCACGCCCATTTCGCCGTCGCTCCAGCCGGCGGTGACATCGTTAAAAGCCGTTTCCCACCACTTGCCGGAATTATTGCTTGACCAATCCGGATTTGAGTCAACATCATTATCAACCCAGTATCTACTTTCTGTTCCGGCGCGTTCATAGGTATTTACAACTACTTGGGTTGCCAAGTCGGATCTTCTTTTTGTCGTGACCGTGGGCGTGCCGCCCCAGTCAGAAGCGCCTTCGGAGACTTTGCGGATAACGAAGCCGTCATCGTCAGTGTGGACATAGCCGATTGTGGCGTAGGAATCATAGCCGCTTCCTCCGACCATT
>CAZYLA010000024.1:0-12106 GCA_964648435.1 uncultured Candidatus Saccharibacteria bacterium | reverse complement strand
CCTGGGTCAACTGCAGGGAGGAGATTGGGAATTGCCCGAACCCACCAACCCGGTTCGTTTGGCTGGGTACCTGCTTTTCGATAAGCTTTGATTTCAGGCGGTGTCATTCCTTCATGGCCAGGACAAAAGGGACATTCTTTGCCGCTGACAATGCCTGGCTTAAGATGTGACCAATCTCTTGGCTTTTTCCGCTTAAGCCGGTCCGCAGATTTTTGACGGCCTGGTGGCGGCACAATCACTGTTGTTCCAGAACTCGGGTTTCGTCGAAGCTCGGTTGCAGCTTCCATTTTCTCTAGTCCTCCTTGTTTTCTGAATTTTAAAGAGCTTTTTCTCCTTTTCTTCTTCTTAGAATAAAACAAAAAATAAGTCAAGCAAAGACGACGAGCCGCGGTTCTGCGGCTCGTCGTCTTAAAATTTCTGTCAAATTCCCCCCCTTTTTTTTAACGCTTCACACGTCGTGTGAAGCGTTAAAAAAAAGGGGGGAAAGAAAAAGCCCTTTGATGTTATCGCTAGGCCTAAATTTCATTTTTTCGATGGGGCTCATCGTTAGGATGATTATTTTCTGATTCATAAACTCCTTTAAAAAATTTTAGCAACATCACAATAATTAGCACCACACAGCAGATTGTTATAAGCCACCATTGCCATGACATTTTTATTCCTCCTTTAAGGCCAGTGTCTTGAGATTAAGATAGCATATTAAGAGAAAGAAATCAAGTTTTTAAAGAAGAAAAAGTCCGTGTTTGGTTTTTTGCCTCTGGCGCTGATTTTATCCCGACACTCAGTGTCGGGATAAAATCAGCGCAAAATAAGCTATTTTATTGAATAGATTCCCACACCAAATTTAAAATTTGGTGTGGGGGTAAATTTCAAAAACCTTGACGTTGTTTAGGTGGATTGTGTCGATTGGGGTTTTGTCTTTTAAATATTTAGCAACGGCGAGGTTGGGCTTAAGACGTTGCTTTGCCGAGGTATAGACCGCAATAAAATCGTATTTTTCAGGCCTAAATTCAGCTGAAAGGCGCTCAAATTTACCCGAGGTATCATAGAACTCAACAAGGCGATTGTCGCCTAAAAAACCAATTTTTGCATTTTTGTCCTTGAAGTACTCAACGAGTTCGCGGTGGCCTTCTCCCCTACCCACAACTACAAAGCGCTTTGCGCCTTCAGCGCCGCCAACTAAAGAATTGTAGAAAAAGTAATAATTGGGTGAATATTGAATAATATAAAAAATTGAGCCAGCAAAAATTAAGGCAAGAGTAAGAATAAATCGTAAGTTTTTATTCTTAAGAAAACACGGGATTTTAATAAGGCCATAAGCTGCAATGACCGAAATTGCTGGCCAGGCAGGAATGGCGTAGCGGTCCCCCATTTTTGATTGGGTTGAAAGAAGAATAAGAATTATTAATAGCCAAATAATTAAGAAAATATTGAGATTCTTTTGGTGCAATTTATAAAGCGCAAAAAGAAGACCGATTACAAAAAAGACAAGGGTGATTTCTGGGAGCCGAATTGGCAGGACAACCAGATAAAAAAGTTTTGAGGGTGCGGAAGTAATTTCGCCCAAGAAAAAGTTTATATGGCCTGCCGCAAGTTCGCCTTGAAGATTATTTTTAATGTGCTCAATAAAGCCGCTTAAGGGATGAGTCCAGATTTTAGTAAAGAAAATATAGAAAACAAGAAAGCCGGCAAAAAGGCCGTAAAAGTCAAAAAGGGAAATGTCAATCCGTTTCTTTTTTATTGAGGTAAGAATTTTATAGGTAAAAATAATTATTAAAACAGAAACAGCCAGCAGTTTGGTGAGAAGCGCTAAGCCAAAGAAAACGCCGGCCAGGATTTTTAGAGATTCTTTTTTTTCTTTTTCAGCCAAGAAATATGTAAGGAGAGTCGCAGTGATAAAAAATGTTAAAAGCGCGTCAAGATGAGCAATTCTTGAGAGGGAAATGTGGAACGGGTCGAGCGCTAAAATCGTTGCGGCAAAGACACCGGTTTTGAACTTGCTGAGCCGGGCTAGAAACCATAATAAGAGAAGCGGTGTTAGAGAGTTGATTAAAATAAGAGGCAGTCGCGCCGCGGTCAATTCGCCAAGTGAGTTTTTAAATAGTTTTTCCGATACGCCAATAAGGATGGCTGTGGTTATTCCCGGGTGTGCGCCGAATTTAGCAGACGATGCTTGAACAAACTTGCCTTCTAGAATGCTGTCAATATAGTGATTGCCCCTAATGATCCAAGTCGCCTCATCAGCTGTAATCCCAAGACCAGTGATGTCCCAAAGCCGAATACCAAAAGAGACAATAAAAATAATAATTGAAGCGATGATGATTTTTTTATTCACTCCTTTCATTTTTCTTCTTCCTTAAATACCCCTTTGATATCGATATTTTGTTTTTTAAAATCATAGATAAATATTGCATAACCTATTTTTGCAAAAGGATCATGTTCTAGAAATTTATTGAAATATTTGGGCTCTTTCTGGGCAAGACCAATATGGAAAGCAACTGGCAGTTTTTCCTCAAACTTGCGCACTCTATTTCTTTTACGGTCAAATTTATGGACATTGGCTTTAATTCCTTTTTCTGTGCTGTATTTTCTAATGCTTTCTATGGTTGGTTGGTATCGAGCGATAAAATTAAAGCTTTGGTAGTCATTCTCTTTCATCCACTTTACTAATTTTAGATCATCCTGTCCCCAATCATCACCCAAGACGCTGTATTTCCAGCCGTTCTCTGGTCCTCCGACAAGCTGATTAAAATGCATTAGAAAGTCAGGGTATATCCAGAAGGCATTGCCAATGTACCAAATAAGTAAAATAGTGACAATAAGGCAGAGTATTCTTTTATTTTGCTGTTTTTTAAGTTGAATAGTAGTCAAGCTACCTACCAACAGAAAAAGAAATGGAAATACCGGCAGGATATGTCTAATCCCTATGTTAGCTTTATTTAAAAAAGAAGACCATAGGATGATTAGAATAGGAACAAGATAGATTATGAGATGAACTCTTTTAGTCTGATTTCTTTTAAAAAGTTTAAAAAACAGATAAATACCAAGCAAGATTATAAATGCTAAAGGAGCTTTGATGAGATAAAGAAGAATATAATAATATTTCCATCCTTCTTCTGATCTCTCGCCGAAAAAGAAAGAGTCATGACCTCTTTGAGTGTGAGCGAGAAGCATATTAGCCCCCCTTGCATACTGATAAGGCATCATAAAGAACAAACTCTTTTCTTGGACAAGATAAGGTTTTCCAAAAGGAAGATAAAAAAGCCAAATGATAACCCAAGCAATAAAGAAAATTAAAACCAGCCAATATATTCTCTTCTTCCAAAGACCACTCTCCTTCTTCAAATCAATCACAATCTGAATGATTGTGATTAAGAGAAAAAAAGGAGCCATATACGCGGCAGTGAATTTGGAAATTTGAGCGAGACCAAGGAAAAAACCACAGATAAATGCATATTTCCATAATTTGTGCTTATAGAGTTTCCAAAAATAATAGGTGCTAATGAAGATAAAGACAGCAACGCCAAGATCAGTAGTTACTATTCTGGCATTTGCTAAGATATTAGGGGAAAAAGAGTAAAAGGTTAAAGCCAGAAGGCCGGCTTTAACTCCAAAAAGCTCTCTTGTCCAGAGAAAAACATAAATCCCCAGCAGTATTCCAAGTAATACAATGGGAACTCTTGCAAGAAAGACGATTTTTGTGAATGGCTGGCTATTTCTAAAGACAAAATTAACCCCATACATTACTTGGGAGTTGCTACCATCTTTAAATTCTTGAGAGTGAAACAATCCATCTAACTTTAAAAATATAAGCGGTAGGGCAGAAATAATTTTTATTAAAGGCGGGTGTTCTGGGTTCATCCGCGGATCCCATTTTGATACATATGAGTAGCCGGCCGAAATATGGACAGGTTCGTCACATGTTGGGGATTTTTGAGCCATGCTTAAGAAACACTGGCCTGTAAAAAAGGCCAATAGAATAATAACCCCGACTTGTGGTGAGTGTGCCCGAACCATTTTTTCAAGCCAAAACTTATTCTTTTTTATAGATCCAAGCATATTCTAAGTTTTTTATTTTAATTACTTTTTCTGGCGTCTTTTTCAAGAAATAATCTTCATAGAGGCCAGCTGGCAATTTTCTTTGAATACCGTTTATATACAAAACGATATAATCAATGTCTTGCCTTTTTGCTTCTCTTTCTGTATAAGTTTTACCCTTAAAAAATGGTTTAAAAGAACATGAATACCAAGAGGCAACTTTTAGGTTTTCACTTTTACTTTTCTTGTTTAAATATTCTGCGGCCAGATCAAGACCTTCGCCAAGACCGATAACATATGCTTTTTGGGCGACTTTGCCGCCGCCAACTAAGGGGTTAAAATAGGAAATAGAATAAGGAGAATAAGTGAAAATATGAATTCCTAAAATAGCAATAATTAAAAGAGTGATTAAAAAAGACCATTTTTTAATTCTACCCACAGCGTTTAGAATTTTGTAAAAAGCCCAGATAGCGAGGATGTCAATAAAAGGATAGATCGGCAAGATATAACGGTCGCCTTTTTTTGCGCCCAAAGACATTACAAGCCCAAAAAGTAGGATAAAAGAAAGAAAAATAAGCAAGCTCTGTTTTTGGTGTTTCTTAATTGTAAGAAACGCTAGCGCTAAAATAAAGAAAATTAAACTAAAAAAAGTGGTCTTAAAAAGAATAGTTACTGGATAAAAGAGTAAGCCAACTTTTTCTGTTTGCTTGCCCAGGAAAAAGTTTGATTTATGGGGCACTTTTATTTCATAAGGGATGTTTGAAAAAATTGAGTGAATAGAGTTGCCTTGGTAAAGAGATTTTACTGGCTGGACCCACATTGCTGGCCAGAGAATGATAAAGGTTAAAATGGCTATGCCTGAAATTGCGAGGATTTTTTTTAAAGTGAGAAATAGGCAAGGTTTTAACGGTTCCCCTTTTTTAGAATAATGGGCAAACAGAATTAACGCTAAAAATGGTAAGAGGAAAAATGAAGGCAGCTTTGTTAACAAAGAAAGGCCAGTAAAAATGCCAGTGAGATAAATAATTTTTTTGGAAGCAGTTTTGAGGTAAACAGCAAGACAGATTACAGAAAGTGCCATAAAAAGAGCAAGTAAGCCATCTAAGTGAACTATTCTATTGTTGGCAGTAATAAAAGGATCTACAGCAATCAAGAGAGCGCTTAAAAAGCTTAATTTGAAACCAATAAGGATTTTAAGAAGAAGAAAAATTATGGCAATCAAAAAAGCGCTTAAAATCGCAAGCGGCAAGCGCATTGTTTTCAAAATTCCGGGGAGCTCATGAATGTATTCCTCTGGAAAAGTGGGGCTTATATGTTCAGTTTTGGCGATTTTTTTAAACATTTCCATATCGCCAGAAATTTCTGAAAAGAGCCAAAAAGAGCCGCCAGAAAGCCACATTAAAGTTACTCCTGGATGAGCCGTTGAAAAAGTGTCTTTCAAGTTTCCAGTAATGACGGCATTGAAAAATTTTGTTGACCGGGCAGTCCATTTTAGCTCGTCGCCGAGAAGTGGCCTCTCTAAAGAACCGATTCTAAAAAAGAGTCCCAAAAGAAAGATAGTTAGGAAGACAATAATTGTTTTTTTATTTCGTGGCATTAAGGATTAATTATTTTATCAACATCAATATTTTGTTTTTGAAAATCATAAACAAATATAGCATAGCCTATTTTTGCAAGGGGTTTGTGTTTTAGCAATCTTTCATAACATTGCGGTCGTGTTTGTATCCGTACAACATGGATTGCTAAGGGCAATTTTTTATTAAAGTGGTAAAGCGCACCTTTTTTGCGAGAGCAGAGAGGACGGTTAGTTTTTAAACCCCTTTTTTCAAAATATTTCTTACTATATATTCCCGGCGGTACAAAGTTGAACTCTTTATACCCATTCTCTTTCATCCACTTTACTAATTTTAGATCATCCTGTCCCCAATCATCACCCAAGACGCTGTATTTCCAGCCGTTCTCTGGTCCTCCGACAAGCTGATTAAAATGCATTAAATAATCAGGATAAATCCAGAAAGAATTTCCCACATACCAGATAATTAAAATGCCTAAGACAACATAAAGCATTTTCTGCCGTTTCTTCTCTTTTAGTTTAACATTTATAATTTCAGACGTGAAAACAAATATAAACGGAAACATTGGCAAGACGTGCCTAATTCCAATATTAACCTTGTTTAAAAAAGAAGTCCAAAGAAGAATAAGAAGGGGAAGCAGAAAAATCATAAAGTGAATCTTTTTTAAGTCGTTCCCCCCTCTAAAAATTTTAAAGAAGAAATAAAAGATAAGAATAATAAGAAAAGCGAGAGGGGTTTTGATGAAATAACTTGCAAGGTAATAATACCACCAGCCTTCCCTGGAAACTTCACCAAAGAAAAAAGATTTATGACCTTCTTGAGTATGAGCAAGAAGCTCGCTAGCCCCTCTTGCATAATAATGAGGCATTATGTAGAAAGCAAAGAAATCCTTCAACTCATAATATTCTTCTACGTCTTTTTTTAATAGTTCAAAATTGTAAAGATAAGGTCTTCCAAAGGGAAGATAAAAAAGCCAAATGATAACCCAAGCAATAAAGAAAATTAAAATAAGCCACAGAATTCTCTTTTTCCAAATTTTATCTTTCTTTTTTAAATCAATAATTATTTGGATAACAGTAATTACTAATAAGAAAGGAGCCATATACGCGGCAGTGAATTTGGAAGTTTGAGCAAGGCCAAGAAAAAAACCGCAGATAAATGCGTATTTCCATAACTTGTGCTTGTAAAGTTTCCAGAAATAGTAGGAAGAGATAAAGATAAAAAGGGTAACGCCAATATCATTTGTGGCAACACGGGAATGTGCTAAAATGGTTGGGCTGAAGGAGTAAAAAGTTAAAGCCAGAAGAGCTGACTTAATGCCAAAAAGTTCCTTTGCCCATAAAAACACATAAATACCGAGAAAAATTCCAAGAATGACAATGGGGGTTCTTGCAAAGAGAATAATTTTTTCAGTACTTACTTTATTATTATAAATGAAATCGTTACTATATTCTTGTTGGCTGCTCATCCCTTCTTGGAATGCCTCAGTTTCAAATTTCCCATCTAGATCCAGAAAAACAAGAGGCAACGCAGTCCATATTTTAATAAGCGGGGGATGATCTTGATTCATCCGGAGATCTCTTTTTATAAGATGTGAATAGCCGGCGGAAATTTTTCTTGGCTCGTCATCGGTTGGCGATTTTTGAAGTAAACTAAAAATCGCTTGCAGAGCAAATACTACTAACAAGGCAGACACTAATAGATAAGTAATCTTTTTATCCCGCACCCCGCGGTACCGCGGGGTGCGGGATTTATTTTTCAATATCAATTTTTTAAAATTTTATTTTAAAGTTAATATAGTTGACGACGTCGCTAACGACGTCGTTAGCGACGTCGTCAATATTAATAGTCTTTTGGCTTATTTAAAGAGCCATTCTCATTTTACTTTTCAGTAAAATTATTTTTTTCTGAAGAGCTTGGAAAAAGTTTAAATAACAATAAAAGAGATAGGAATTGCTATATTGTTTAAATATAATTTCTTTCTTATTGTTTTTAATAGCTCTTTTTTGTTCGTTGGTGTAAATATAACATTTATCCATTGATTTTGTTCGTTTAAATAAAAGCCGTAAATCATTTTCTTCTTTTGGTTTTTCTTTTGGAAATCCCTTTGTCCAAATTGTAAAAGTAAACTCTTTTCCCTTTGAGTCAGAAATAGGTTTAAAAATAAAACTTGTGGCACTGTCGCTTCCATTTTTAACCATTGCTCCTCTAATTACTGCTGAACGAACAATATTGTGGGATGTTTGATCGCGTATCTCTAAAAATACCAACCCGTTTTTATTATATTTAATCCGGTCAGCAAATAAAAAAACTAATTCTGATAGATTGTTTTTATTACTAATAAAATTTTGGGTTATTGATGTTGCATCATTTAATATTTCCGTCTTTCTATATTTCTCATCTGTCATTTTATGGTGTGAGACAATTGACAGGTGTTCAAAATATGCGAAAGTAGTATTAACAACAATGCTAATTGTAATTATTGTTAAAAAAAAGATATAAATCACCACTTTTATTATTCGGCTCCACTGATCTCGAAGAGTAAAAATGTTTTTACTGAATAGTCCAAGGTGGTGAATTCTTATAATCTCCCATGGTCTTTTTTTGACTTTTGATTCTAAAACCATCGCAATTATACCAATTGCTAATCCATAATAAGTAAGAAGAGCTGCTTGCTCTGCTAAACCTTCCAGCTCAAATAAAAGAGAAAAAGGACAGGTTGCTAAGCTAAGTAAAGCCACTATAATTGCGAGACGTTTATCAATATCAGTGAAAAAAGTTATAATTAGTAAGGCAGCTCCTAAAGCATTTGTTACTCCACCACCCCAAAGCCAGGTTAATAAATAAAGAACAATTAGACCAAGAAAGAATATTAAATTTTTCTTTAAATCTTTATCCATTTCAATGTCTATATTTGATTAGATAAATTATGGCTCCAAGAATAGCAAGGACACTTAGGGTTGAAAGAAAATAGAAAATTCTTTGGATTTTAAAGCTTATGAGAATATCTAAATTTCCGACCTTATTTATATACCAAGTGTTGTACAAACCATTAAATTTATAATGATATTTGTCGGGCACTTTTTCGCCGTTAATCCGTACTTCCCAAAACCGGTGATAATTTTCTAAAAAATTCAAGAAAAAAGGTTCAGTGGCATTAGCAATTTTTACTTTGTGTCTAGTGGGGTTAATTTTTTTAAATTTAACTGTGGATGGTGCATAGCTTCCGTTCCCCGCTAATGGTATAAAAGAAATTCTTTTTAATTCAATTCTCTCATCCGCCTGAAGTAAATCCTCAAGTTCTATTGTATGTTTGCCTGCAGTGAGTTCAAAGTCTCCAAGATTAGTTGATAAATAGACATAGTCTCTTTGTTTTTCGTATTTTTTCTGGTAAGTAAATTCTTTATAATCTGACCAAGGCCCTTCATCAAGCCGAAATCTTAATTTTCCTTGATTTTCTGCGTATTTTAAATTAGCTAAAACTTCATAACGGCCACTTTTCTTAATTTCAAACAGGTATTTAATATTGCCAACTTCTATTTCTTTTGAATCTTTAGGGTTAGAAGCTACAGCTTTTTCCCTCTTCAAGCTCCAGTGATTTTCTTCAATGATATTTTTTTCATCGCTTGCTTCTATAATAACCGGCTTAATTATTTGGGGATATTCTTTGTTTTTGTCCTCCAAAATAAAATTATCAATGTTTTTACTAGCTACATAGTCAGGAATGGCCGTTGAGCCGTCTTTGTAGAGATATAAATTACTACTTGCTGAAACTTTTTCTTTAAAAAAATCATTTACTTTATAAAGGCGGATTGAACCCTGCTCAAAAACTTTTTGGCCTAAATTTGTTGCCACATATTTTTCTATATCTTTTGTCTGCTCTTTAGTAAATTTTATTGATTTATAGTCATCATTGAAAATTAAATAATCGACTCTTTCAAGTTTTAAATACTTTTTTAAATTAGAAAAATCAACAAGTTGAGAGATGTTGGAATAGACTAAGCCGTGATATTTTGAAACAAAATGATTATTAATGTATTCGCGATTGAGAAGGGTTATAAAAAAATCAACGCCATAATGGCCCCATGAAGTTTTTACCCAAGTAGATTTATGTGAGGGAAACAGCATAAAAATACTTTCTTTTGGGGTATTTTTGTTCACCCAATCAGCAAATTCAAAATAATACTCCGGAATCTCCTGTTTATAAAGAACTTGATTGCCGGTGCCATCAGAGATTAGATTACCGGTAAAGAACGGGAAATAAACTGATATTGGCAGACAGATTAATGTTCCAATCAAGCTGTACTTAATATATTTATTTACTAATTTTGATCGTGACAAAACATAGATAAACATTCCCCACAAGACAGCTAAAGAGAGAGCACCAATAATACCAAATTTAATAACGCCACTTCTAAAAATTATAAATAAAGGTATGTGGTCATACATCCATTGGTTAATGCATCCCAAAGGTGGATGAACCGATTTGCCCAAAAATAAATAAACACCGAATAGAAAAATAAAAAAATAAATCTTACGGCGGTCGATCAGTTTCTTTTTATGATTGATAATTAAGAGCGGGATTATTACTAAAGCAAAGATGTATTTTAAATAATCTAAGATCGGATATTTTGCGTAAGTTTCTTGAAATCTTAAGTAATATTTACCATCTTCAATCCGGTGCCACTTGTAATAACCCTCCAATTTTAATAAGTTGCTGATTGAACTAGATTCCGCCCGCGCTTCTATCCATTTTTGTGAGTCAATTCGTTCAAGGTCTTCCATCCCTTGGCCAACTAACAAAGGGATGATCCCAAGCCACCATAGATTAAAAACACAAAAGAAAAAAAGACAAGAAAAAAAATATAATATTTTCCTCAAGACTTTTTTTCGATAAAAAATCAAATCCCAGATTAGATATAAAAATATCAAAAACCACAAAATGATTAAAAAGGGTAGGTTCGTGTATCCAGCAACAAAAAATAGCGCTACTAAAGAAAATATTAAGCTCGACCTAAGAATATTGTTTGTTTTTAATCCTTTAATAAAAAAGTAAAAGAGCCATAGAAAGGAGGCATAAGCTAATAATATAATCGGGTCAGGAGCAGACCAATTGAACAGCGAATAAGCATTAAAAGCAATAAAAATGCTGGAAGCAATAATGCCGAATGATTTATCTTTGGAATTAAATATTTTTTTAGAAAGAAAAAATCCTCCAATAATAGTTGTTACAAAAATTAAAATAATAAAAATATTTCTTGCAAGATTTATTGATAGCCCAAGGTAAATTAAAAAATTGACGATTAAGCCATAGGGCAAAAAGAAAGCGACATTTGAATAATTAAAGTTTTGACTGCCCATTTTCTGCCAATAAAAAAGGAATTCAGAAGTATCTTTTTTTAAAAAAGAGACATCGCCGCCAACAATTGACCAATTTAAAAAATTAATACTTAACAGACAGGCGCTGATTATTGCTAATAACAAAAGAAATATTTTTGCTTTTTTAGACATAATTTCTTGCTTTGTTAACAGAGATAAGTAAAGTAGTTATTATTAGCAATACTAAAAAAGATAATGACATAATAGAGCCCCAGATAAGATATTTTTGGGGTTCATAGTAAATAATTATTTCATATTCCCCTTTTTGATCGATAAGCCAACTATTTGCGTATCCAAAAGATTTAAAATGCATATTATCATCAACCTTTGTTTTTTTACCGTCTTTTAAAATGTAGAGGCCCCATTTTTTATTAAAAGATTCTAAAAAGTTGATAATATAGGGCTTTTGTGCGTTACTCACTCCAAAGACATATTTTGATGAGTTAATTTTTTTGGGGTTGATTCTTGGTAAAGAAGAATCGTTTAAAATAGAGAAAGTAAAAGCTTCTAAATCTTCGGAAAAAACCAGCGTTTTATTATTTTTAATCTCAATATTAGAGAGATTATTATCTGTTAAAATCTCTACTTGGTTACTTAGAAATATATGCTTCAAATGATTATCATTGCGATAAAGATCTACTTTACCAATACTTTTTTCAAAAACAAGATTACTATTCTCAATTATTTTTTGATAATGAGTCTTTGGCTTAATTTTATATTCATATTTATAATTGTAATCGTTGTTAAAGAGTAGGTACTTTACATTCATCACTGAAAGCGTGTTAGATAAAAGATTTTGGCCGAGAGCTCCTTTTTCAATATTATTTCTAAACGTCAGACATAAATCATAGACACACGGCAGGGCTGAATTTTTATTTAGAAATTGGATTTTAGGATCAGCTCCAAGAAAACCATGTTCCCAGTCATAAACAATGTGGTAAGTGGCAGAAATGGGGAAGTCTATGATTCGAAAATCATTTTTTTGGTTATTAAGGTAATCTTGTAATTTATTATAGTAGTCAGGAATTTTTGCGTGGAAAGAAGGGAATATCTTTCCTCCATCATGAATTATTTCACCGTTCCAATATGGGAACGGCAAGACAAAGAAAAGCAAC
>CAZYLA010000023.1:0-12330 GCA_964648435.1 uncultured Candidatus Saccharibacteria bacterium | reverse complement strand
GTCTTCATTACCGGTTTTCGCATATCAAAGTCGTCCCAGTTTTTAGTCAAAAGAAGATTATTTTCTTTGCAATACTTGTAAAGCGGGGTTCCGGGGTAAGGAATTATAATTGTTGCCTGAAGGGTATCCACCCAGCCTTTTCTAAATAACTCTTTAGCCAAATCAATTGTCTTTTGGGCTTCTTCTTTTGTTTCCCAAGGGTAACCTGTCATTGTGGTAATGTGCGGCGAAAGGCCGGCTTTTTTTGCCATTTTGCATCCCTCAATAATATCTTTTACTTTTATGCCTTTATTAACCCTGTCCAAAGTTTTTTGATTGGCTGATTCAAGACCAAACAAGAGAAGCCGAAAGCCGGCTTTTGCCATTAAGTTATAATCATTCTGTGGAAGAGATTTAAAGCGAGCATTGCAGTCAATTTTTACTTTTTTGTTGTAACCGCGTTTAATCATTCCCCCACAGAAATCCCGGATCCACTCGCCAGGCGTAATGCTGCCAGCGTCATCCATAATTTCTTTAACTTTGTATTTCTCAATTAGTTCTCCGATTTCATCTAAAACATTCTCAGGGGTTCTTACTTGAAAGTTTGGATAAAGCGTTGTCCAGGAGCAAAAAGTACATTTATGCCAAAAGCAGTCCCGGCCAGACATAATATAAGTTCCTGGCGTTCTGGAAAAATTTCCATTTTTATAAGCATACAATTTCCATTTTGTAAGATTGCGGTCAATAAAAGGAAGTTCGTTTAAGTTATGGTTGAGTTGAAAAGGACCTGTATTTTTAATTTCATCTTTTTCGCGATACCAAACGCCTGGCTCTAAATCTTTACCCCCCTCAAGATGATTTACAAGATTTAAAAGTAAAAAATCATAGTCGCCGCCAGTAAGTACATAATCAACTTTTGAATTTCTAAAGCTTTCTTTTGGCAGCGCTGTCACATGATCCCCAACTAAAATAATTTTGATTTTTGATTTTTGATTTTTGATTTTATTTATGATTTTCCAGTGTTTTTTTATAACCGGTGTTTTTGATTCAATGAGGAGTAAGTCTGGATTTTCTTTTAAAATACGATTTTCCCATTCTTTATAAGAAAGTTCTTCAGCAATTCCGTCATCCCAGAAGACATCAAAGCCATTTTTTTTGAGTAATGTCGCTGCAGTTGCCGGGACTACAGGATAAATATATGTTGGTGAGGAAAACCACTGAAATTGACGGTTTTGGGTTAAAAGCGGCGTCCCTTTTTCACTTTCAAGAGGCGGAAAAGAAATACTTATTTTCATTTTTAATTTATCTTAATTTACTTATTAATTTTGGCTTTAGTAAGCCAAGCAGAAAACCAATACCATAAGTAATGTGAGTTAGAAATATTAAGGGGATGACCAAAAGACCGATTAATATTGATTTATAACGAAGGCCTTCAGTAATCCCCGCAATAATTAAAAGAAGAATATAAATGCTTAAAACAAACACGTAGACATATAAACCCGACTGATATTTTATAAAAAAAGGCATTAATATTAAAAAGAGCAAAAATAAAGAAGGGAAAAAATAGAATATTTTCAAAGAGGTCAGTGGGTATTTTTTAGCAAAAAAACCACGATGCTGAGAATAATTAAAAACTTGCTTTAAGTGCTCTTTTATGTTTGCACGGCGGTGATGCCACACAAATACTTCGGGGTCGTATAGAATTTTCTTACCAAGTTTAAGAATGTCAAGACAAAGTTTCGTGTCTTCACCAGGCCAAAATGAAGTATTGAAACCGCCAACTTTCTCAAAATCTTTTTTTCTGATGAGCATATTTACACTTGGGAAGTCATCGACAAATCTCTTTTTGTGGGGCCAGTAGCGAAACCTAACATTTCCGCTCCCCAAAAAAGAGGTGTAAACAGCGCCTGATGCTTTTTGGATAAATCCATCACTTTTAGGGGTTACCCCGGGACCGCAGACAATTGAGATGTTTTCATTTTGAAAATTTAAAAGAGCCTTTGAAAGCCAATCGCTTCGCGGGTAGGCATCATCGTCTAAAAAAGCGAGAATTTCCCCTTCTGCCAGTTTTACTCCCTTATCTCTTTTCTCCGCAGGGCCAATATGGCCGGTCGAGACAATCTTCGTTTTTTGAAAGGTCTCATTACTTTCTTTGTCAGGGAGAACTATAATTTCAAAATTCTGATAATCAAGATTTAGAATATAGGAAATCGATTCTCTGATGTAATCATTTATCTCTTTAGCTGGAATGATAATGCTCACTTTTAAATCGTAAGATTTTTCCACGTTTTTTCAAGTTTTGAATGGCGGCTCCGCAGTACTGCGAAGCGGAATTTAGAAATGGAAGTTATTGTGATGTTCATCTATTTTATCATAATACCTGAGGATTTTCAAACGGTAGAAGATTGCTGAAACATCCCAAAGAGTTTTAAGAATAGAATTTAAATTAACATTGGAACCACTAAAATTAAGGTGCAAAGAGACCGGTGCTTCAGTAATTGTGAAACCATACTTTTTTATAAGTACCAAGAGTTCAATATCAAAAGCATATTGTTTAACCAGAAGAAGCGGCATTGTTTTTTCAAGAGCTTTGCGGTCAAACAATTTCAAACCAACCTGGGTATCGCGAATATTAAGATTAAAAAGAATAGTTGTCAAAAGTTGACCAAGACGGCTAATGATTTTTCTATTAAAAGGGTACTCTACTTTTGAAAGAGGGTGCCTTTTGGAGCCAATGACAACATTAACCCGATTTGCTCTCTTATATTCTAAGAAATTTTTAATCTCCTCCGGTATAAAATCTCCGCCCGCATCAAAGAAAAATACTTGCTCGCCGCTTGTTTTTGGAAAACCGTATTTTAAAGCGTAACCCTTGCCGCGATTTTTTTCATAACCGCAAACTTTAATTCTTGGTTCCTTCTGACTATATTCTCTCGCTTTTTCTAAAGTTTTTTTGTCGCCGTCTGCAACTACAACAATCTCAAAATTATACTCTTCCTTTTTTAAAAAACGGACTAAGCCATTTAGGGTGTAGCCGATAATATCCGCTTCTTTATATGCCGGGATAATAATTGATATTTTCCCTTTTTCCATAATTTAAGAAAAATTTTCTAAAATGATAAACAACAAGGCCCAAAAAAAGTCCAATCATTACAAAAAGCTGAATATAAATAATTTGAACTATTATTTGATGAAACAGCATAATCAGTATTATTTGAGAAATATTTGCCAGCCAGAAAACAATCAAAAACCACTTTTTTTCCAAAGAAAGATAATAATAACCGATTAAATTATTGAGAGCCAGAAAAGTTGCAGAAAGACCAGCAGCCCCAAGAAGACCAGAAATTTTAAGGTATTCCCCGCCATAAAGCATTAAAACGACGAAATTAGGAATTAAAAAATAAAAAATCAAAGCAGTTGCGGCAATAACAAGAACAAGAAACACTCCTTGAAACAAGTATTTTTCAGTTTTTTTATTTTGCGAGTATTTTTCAGCGACTGTTGGAAAAACAACCAAAGAAACAGGACCAGCGGCAAAAAATATGATTCGGCCAATGGTTGAAAGAGCGCTGTAAAAACCAGCCTCTTCACCGCTCAAAAAGTGTTTTACTAAAATTATATCAGCGTTGTAGAAAAGAATGATGCTTAGAGATAAAAGAAGAGACGGAATAGCGAATATAATGCCATTTTTTCTAAGCCCTTCAATTTCCCCTTTTTTTGAATAAAGAATGTCTTTTATTGGATAAAGGGAGAAAATATAGCCGCACCCTATTGATATAATAAACGCGGCAATTGCCCCAAAAACCCGAAAACCTGCATAAACCAAGGCAATCGCCGCTACGAGCTTTATAAACGCTTCTAGAAAATTAATTAATGAAAGGGCTTTAAATCTTTGCCATCCCATAGTGATTCCTTTAGAAACGATAGGCAAATAGGCAACAATAAAAATAACACCAACAAGCAAGACCAGATAAACAGAATCAATTTTAAGAAAATCTGTAATTAGACCGCTAAAAAGCGCGAAAATTAAAAACAAAAAAAGACCGATAAAAAAAACAATTTTTGAAGTTCTTAAAAACAAATACTTGGCCTTTCCCTTGTTTTTTTCGGCCTTAGTAGAAGCAGCAAATTTTGTAATTGCTAGACTAAGAGCGCCTCCAAAAACAGAAACAATACCAATTATGGATATTAAAGCAGCAAGAGTGCCATAGTCTGCGGGGCCAAGTGCGCGGCCCATTATAAGATGGTAAAGATAGTTCAAAACATTAACCATCATTGAACCAAAGAAAAGAATGGCGCTATTTATAACAAGTTTGTTATTTTTTATAGCTTCAAATTTTGTTTTCATAATTTCTCAAAAATGACAGTTTTGACTGTCATTCAAGTTCCACTTTTGGCCGTCTTAGCGCCAAAAGTCTTGAATTTAGAAATTAGAAATTTATTTTCTTCCTCCCATTACAATAATGCCACCCATTGTTCGCAAAACAGGTGTTTTTTCTAAAAATGGTTCTAGTTTTGCGGTTAAGTTTATAAGTGGTTTCCAAGGAATCGGCGGAACAAAAACAACGCGTTTGTAAGTGATATCTTTTAGTCCTGCGTCTTTAAACCATTTTTTGACGTTTTTAACTGTGCTTTTGAGCGCTCCTTTATCAATCTTCCAATAACGGAAGACATTGATTAGAATCCAGGGATTGATGATGTTTGGCTCAGCAACAGTAACCCATCCTCCGGGCTTAACCACTCTTGCCATTTCTTTTACGACCTTACCAGGATTTGGTACATGGTGCAAAATTGCTGTCCCCATTACTTGGTCAAAGGTATTATCTGGATATTGTATGTCTTCGGCGTCGCTTTGTTTAAGTTCAATTTTATCACCAATACCTTCTTTGTTGAGCCTCTCTCTAAGCTTTTCAATTAAGCCACTTGATAGATCAATTCCGCTTGGACGATAACCTTTTTCAAGTAGCCAGCGGAGTTGAATCCCCGTGCCACAACCAACATCTAAAATAGAGCTTTCAGGAGAAAGCTTACTAATTTCCAATTGAGCATCAAGCTTTCGCATCTGATTCCGCTTGACCTTGCGGGACTTTTCGTACTCTTCAAACTCAATCTGGTCATAATATTTTTTTTGAAGCTCTTTTTGTTTATCAACTTTATTTTTCATAACTGTTGCTCTAATTAGCCCGAGGGAATTTCCCCGCGAGGCCTTCGTCGAGGCGCATAGATAAGCCATTTGTTCTTTAAAATAAAAGAAAAATAAAAGAACTAATGCGCCGAGACGAGAGCAGGATTCTTCTAGAAGGAGTAATATTAACTAATATTTACTAAGAAGGCTGCGTGCTCTCGAGGGGAAATTCTTGAGGGATAATTCTTCTTAATTAAAATTGATTTTTTCGCGGATAGTATAAATTGGTCTTTTTTGCGATTCATAATAAGTCCGGGTAATCATTTCGCCAATAAGGCCCAGAATAATAAGTTGAATACCGGTAAGCATTATAAAAATATCAACCACAAGAAGAGGCCGGGCTGCTAAGCTATAATTCAAAAAAAGCCATCCATAAACAAGATACAAGAAGATTAAAAAGCCAAAACCAAAGAGAAAAAGACCCCACTTTCCAAAAAGCTGAATTGGCCGTGTTGAATAACTTAATAAAAATTTAATTGTAAATAGGTCCAAAAGAACGCGTATTGTTCTTCCAATGCCGTATTTTGTCTTACCAAATTTCCGGGGGTGATGCCGGACAACAACTTCTTTAATTTTCGCGCCCCGCCAATAGCCCAAAATTACAATAAAACGATGAAGTTCGCCGTAAAGATTAATTTCTTTAGCAATTTCTTTTCTGTAGGCCTCCAAGGAACAGCCATTATCGTGGATGTCGACCTCAGTTACTCTATTAATTATCCAGTTTGCTATTTTAGAGGGAATTTTCCGGCTCAAGGCTTTATCCTTTCGGTGTTTGCGCCAACCCTTTACAATATCATAGCCCTTTTGAAGTTCTTTTATCATCATTGGAATATCTTCAGGATCATTTTGAAGATCAGCGTCCATTCGGACAATAATGTCTCCGCTGGCTGCGTCAAAAGAGGCGGCAGTAGCTGCGGTCTGACCAAAATTACGACGAAAATTAATTATCTTAAAGCGATTGTCAGTGGCCGCAATTTTTTTAAGCTCTTGCCAGGAATTATCGGTTGAACCGTCATTAACTAAAATCACCTCAACTTCATAAGGCATTTTGTCAATGACTTTTTTAAGAGCTTTATAAAGATGAGGTATTACTTCTTCTTCATTATAGATTGGTGCGGTAATTGAAATCTTCATAGAATTAGTAATTAGTGACTTCTTGTTTCTTAAACAACGTATTATTAAATCCAAATGTCAAAATCCAGCTACTCGTTCCTTTGCAACGCAAGAACTCTTTTTTGATTTCTGTAGGAAAGTTCGACTGTTTTCTGACATCCCTAAAACCAAGCTCAAAGTTCAAAATCCAAAATATTTATTATTTATATTTTTGACATTTAGTCATTTGCCTACTCGTTTCCTCACTGCGTATAAACTGTTCATTTTTTTATGCCTATACGTTTTTCAACATCCTCAGCTAAAAGCTGATTTGATATTTGAGCTTTGGATTTTGGGCTTTTATAATACAATTTTCAAATTTAAGTTCTTAAAATTTAGGATTAAACACTGATTTAACCTCATTACTCACAATCTCTACTAAACAGTTTCCAAGACACCCTTTCTTTTCTAAAAATATAATCACAAATTTTTTCGACTGCGTCTTCGTTTTCAATTACCAAAAGTTTTGCAAATTCACGGCCTTCTTCCTCATAAAATTTCAGTTCCCCTATTTTAATTTCTCTTCGGGGTACTCTTTCTTCATCAAGGGCAATTGAGTATTCAATAAATTCTTGCCGGTGGGGTGCGTCCGCTGAAACTTGTTCTAAATAAAGACTGCCATCGCTTTTCTCAAGCGCTTCTTTAATTCGCGGTAAAGTTTCCCCGAGGAGAATTTCTTTATCGCTTTTTTTCTGTGAACAACCCGAAACAGTGAGTCCCAAAATGATAATAAAAGTAAAGAAAAACAGCCTTTTCATAACACTTAGAGTATAACAAAAAAAGCCCGATTGGGCAAGGTTTGATCTCTGTGCTTAAAATTTGATAAGAAGCCAAATTTTAAGCACAGAGATCAACTATAAAAATATAAAAAATTATTTTAAATATTTTAGTGCCTCTTTCACCCGATCTTCAACACTGCCGGTTAAACGATAATACTTAACTTTAGTGCTATCTAAATATTCTTTAAAACTTTTGTCAATAGCTTTTTGAAAAACAGGGTCAGTGCTTCTAACCCCATCATCTTCTAAAGGAAATTCAATCGGCAGGTAAAAAACACGGTCATATTTTGCGTTCCGTTCAACTAGATATTTAATCACATCAACCACTTTCTTTTCTTTTAAAATTACGCGGCCATAAATGTAATAATCCCAAAGATTTTTGTCGGCGATCCAGTTTTTACCGCTTGTTCTCTCAAGTTCAAGCTGTCGGGCAACAAGCCAGATTTGGGTCTCTGGCGGCGTCGCTTCACTAATAGGAAAGCCTTTTTTGATTGCCTCTTCACGAACAATGTCTGGTAAAATTGGATAGCCAAGTTTAGCAGAAAGAGCATTAGCTAAAGAAGTTTTTCCAACACCATGAGAGCCCACAATTGCAATTTTCATAAATTTAAATTTAATTATTGAAGGGTTACATTGTTAAATTACTACATTGTTATTTTAACAAAATATTTATGAAAAAAAAAGAGCGTCTCAAAGAGACGCTCTTGCCGTTTTTTTTACAGCTTCCAGATAGGTATCGATAACACTTCTAACCTCATCTGGGTCAGCACCTTGACTAACCGCTTCTTGTAGAATGACTTCAATTGCCTCGGGTTTACCTTTTTCCCAACGCCGGTAAATTTCCATCAAGGGCTCAACAAAAAAATCTTCTGGAGAAATCCCCAAGACAATCAGAAGAAAGGTTAGTTCATCAAGTGCATAAGTTTTCTCAAGATTAGCTTCAAGACGTTCTTTTAATGAAAGATCTGGCAGAAAAAAAGGTGTTCCTCGGCGCTTTCCAGTTTCAATTCCTCGCCTTGCTTCATCGGCCGGCGTTAGAAAAGTTTTGTCCGCAAGTCTAAAAATAGAAATCTGATTGCAGTCAAGAAGAAGCTGCGGATATTTCTCTAAAAAGCGACGGTGAAAAATATCATGCAAGCCAATTCCTTTTGCTATTTGGTCCTTAATCGCTTCTGAGATACTCCCAAAGTTCGAGAAATCAAGTTGCCACACAAGTTCTTGTCCATATTGAGGATGAAGCCGCTGGGTTTCTTTTTCAATGCTCTGGGCTTGCTTTTCACTTGGGTCTGGCACAAAGAATCTTGCAAAATCATGCAGAAAAGAAAGCGTTGCAATCACGAACATGTTAACTGGGCAACCTGTCAAAGCTGCAATCTCCGAAGCTCTTAGAAAAACAGCCAGAGAGTGAGAAAATCCATGATCCTCATTTTTCATAAAAAGCTCTATTGGGTCGCAAAACCTTACTCCCGGCCATTTTTGTGCAAGAAAATCATTAATTGGCTGCCTTTGCTTCTCAAAAAACTGGGTCCATCTTTTTCCAAGTTCTGAGTAGCACATTATTGCCCTCCTTTTTGCAATTTAACGTGCTAATATTTTAAGGTAACATAGACAAATTAAAAAATCAACTGAAAATAATAATTGACAGTTGACAATTAATCTCTTAACGAGTTAATGCCTTAGCGTCTCTTTTTCTTTTTTCGTTTTTTCCAGTCAGAAATTAAAATTTTGTCGCGGTCAATAATTTTAAAAACTACCTTTTGATGCTCGCGCCACTTTAATTTTCGAACCATCTCAATGGGAATTGTCACTAAATAACTACCCTGTCCTGCTTGCTGAATTTTTCTAATCTGTTCTTTTTCTATTTCTCTCCTCGCCATTTTTTTACTTATATAACTAATTATATAACTTATTATATAAATTCAATTGAATTTATTGAGTATTAACAATCAACAATTATCTACTTGTATCTACTTGGCATTTCAGCCAAAACAAGTTTCACTTCTATTTCTTCGCCATTGCGGAGAACTTTTAAGGTGATTTCATCGCCGACTTTATAATTCAAAATCATACTGGCTAGAGAATTTTTTTCAGTAATTTTCTCGCCGTTCATTTCAAGAACAATATCGTTTTCTCTAAGTCCTGCTTTTGCAGCTGGTGAGCCAGGCATTACCGCAAGTTCGGCAATACTCTGCCCTCTTGTAATTAAAGCGCCATAAGCAACAGGTAATTTATTCAACTTGGCAATATCTTCGGTAATAATCATATAGCGAATCCCAATATATGGTCTTAAAATTTTGCCTTCTTTAATAACACTTTCGATAATATTTTTCACTGGGTCGATAGGAATAGCAAAGCCAACAAGTTGGCCACGGACATCGATGGCGGTATTAATTCCAATAACCTCACCCGAAATGTTAACTAAAGGACCCCCGCTATTTCCTGGATTAATACTCGCGTCTGTTTGAATAACATTTTCAAGCCGTTCTGCCGGCTCGAAGAATCCACCGGAAACAGTTAAAGCTCTGCCAATGCCGCTAATTACGCCGGCAGTAACTGTATTTTGATACTCGCCAAGAGCATTTCCAATAGCAATTACCCTTTGACCAGCTTCAAGATTGCTTGAAGTGCCAAGAGTGACAATTGGGAAATTGTCGCCTTTAATTCTTATAAAAGCAATATCCAAACTTGGATCGAGGGCAACGACTTCCGCTTTGTGACTATTGCCATCATAAGTAATAACATTATATTCAATTGTCTCATCATTAACCACATGGCGATTAGTTAAGATCAAGCCGTCATTAGTGATCAAAAAGCCAGTGCCAATACCACTTTGGGTTTGATAGCGTTGACCAAAAATATCTCTAAAGCTTTCTGTTGCGGTAATGCTAACAACAGCCGGCTTTACTTTGTGAACTGCTTCAATAATTGCACTCTCTTCAGTAATTGTGATATTTTTTTGCTCTTGAATAATTGTTTTTCCGTCTTTAATCTGGATAAAGCCAAGTTTTGCAAAAAAGGGCATCTGCCCAAGCCGGGGGGCTAAAATACCACCGCCAATAATTCCGGCGATAATGCCGACAATTAAGACAATAATGATTGTTGAAAGAAACGCAAATCCTCTTTTTCTGTGGGGTTTTTGGGATGAAAAATCAGGTTCTTTTTCCAGTTCTTTTAAAAACGAAGGTTCACGCCCGTTTTCGAAAGATTTAATTTTAATGTTTTTATCATCCTCACTCATTGATTAAGGATTTATCTTACTTTGCAAACTAAAGCTTAGCCGCTTTAGTATTAATGCCTGATTTTGGTAGATTAACTAAAATCAGATATTAAAATATTGGAAACTGGTAATTGAAAATTTCTCTATACGAGCCACTCACTTGTCCCTAGTATTAACAATATTGCTATGACTGCAAAAGTCAAATAACTTGCAACTGTTTTTCTAGTGAGTTTTTGATAAATATCCTGGTTAATAATTTCGACTGCTGTATAATATATTATAAACAAAACGCCGCCAATAATCAAGTAAGTTGAGGGCCAAAAAGAAAGAAGCCATAAGAGTTCAAAAATAATCAGAGTTAAAATTAAAGAATAAAGGACTTGTGTTCTTTCAGAAATATCAGCCCGTCGAAGAAGCTGAATAGTAAGAAAAAATGTTGACAGTGAAATAATAATACTTACTAAAAAAAATGAAAAATAAATATGAAAGAAAAGACCGTAGGCGCCTGCGGCAATTAAAAAGAAAGTTAAATAAGTAAAAAACCAGTTCCAAGTCGGAAAGGCCCAGTGAATTCCTTTTGTAATTAAGTAATAGAAAACTAGGGTGGCAGTGATAATAAAAATATGTTGGTAAAGTCCACGAAAAATAAAGAGATGAATTAAAATAACGCCAATAAAATAAAAAATTGGCAAGATGCTGACTGTCCAGTCACCTTCTGGAAAATTTCGGCGGACTACAAAAGATGTGCCCAAAACTGTTAAAAGGGCAAAAACGCCAAAAATCCACCAATAGTAATCAGTCTTGAAGGTCAGAAGTTCCAGACCTCCAAGAAGAAATAAAGAAATCAAAATTGAGCGGATTTTAGAAAGCATTACTTTTTCATAATAAATCTAAAATCAAAAACAAGCAAACAAAGCCCGCACTTTTTGCCCCGCGGGGCAAAAAGTGCGGGCTTTGTTAATATTAACTTTTTTCTACTCCATCTTCCCGATTTTGAACATTTTTGTGCCGCAAGTCGGACAAGTGCCTGTTATTGCTGGCCGACCATTTTTCATTGTAATCTGCTTCGGGTCTTTCATTTCTTTTTTTGCCTTGCATTTAACGCAATAAGCTTCAACAGCCATGTTTTTATCCCTTCTTACCCGCCCAAGTTTTTGGACTAGCGTCAATTAGTACTAAAATTACTAAGTAAGTCCAAAAATTTGGGCGGGTTTTAATTACTAATCAATATTTAAAATTTTTGTTTTTCTATTTTAATTATAGCAAATTTAAAAAGATAAAGTCAAATTTAAATTAATAGCATTTAAAAATGCAATAATAGCAGCCATTTTTGGAAAGACCGTTTGGGCATTCTTCTTCGGTAAAACCGACTCTTGATTCTTGAATTTCACACCCCTTAAGCTTACAGTCTGGCTCTGCTAAATATTCCTGAAGTTTTTCCATACATTTGTTTTCAACCTCTATTGGTCCTTCTTCATCTCGAGGTCCTGTAAGTATTAATGTCTCGCAACCATAATTAGTCTTTTGGATTACATGGACAAGTCCACCGATAAAAATCAAGAAGAGGAGCAGGACCCCTCCCATAATAAGGCACATCACGAAAAGAAGGTAAAAATGGAAATATTCCGTTTTGTTTTTGCTCTTTTCTCATTTTATTTCTGGCTCAAGAATTGAACATCCTCAAACTTTCACTATCATTTTACCAAATTTAATCCATAAATCACAGAAGAAAAATTTGAAAAGATGAAATTAGGCAGGCAGGGGCTTTCGCCCCTGCCTGCCTCCCCGAAGAAATTTTTGTCGCTTTCTTTTTGCTCGTCCGCCCCAAAGGACAGAGAGAGAGATAATAAGAAAAATTTTTTGCCCGTTTACCAAAAACGTTCTATTGCAAAAAGAGAGCTTTTATTGTAAAGGCAAAGAGATTTTTTAAAGAGAAAAAAAGGAGTAGTTAAACTCAACTACTCCTTAGATTAGGCTAAACAATTTTTGTTGAAGTAACGCCAATTTTCGTCTCGTTT
>CAZYLA010000022.1:0-12907 GCA_964648435.1 uncultured Candidatus Saccharibacteria bacterium | reverse complement strand
TCTTTTAATAAAATCTTTTAAACCCATTAAACTTTTTTTGCTTTTATTACTTTCCAGAAACGAAGATACTCAAGAAGTCTAAGTCCGCTCCACCGGCCAACAAGGAGATTAAGAAGAATTAGCAAAATAATAATTTCTGGATACCCCAAAACAATTATTCTTAGAGTTTGCCAAGAAACAAGAAAATAGCAAACAATAGAAAGAAGCACTGTTTCAAGAGTTAGTTTGATAGCGTTGGAAAGCCCTTTTCCTATTTGAACCGCAATAAACTTTTCGATCAAGCTAATCATTATTAGAATTGGAAAAACTGACAAAGTAAGAATATTAGTTTTATTGTAAAAAGCACCGACCCATAAAAGAATTAGAATCGCCAAGGTAACAATTATTAAGATAATTGCCATTGCGGGTAAATACAAAATTTTTATTTTTCTGATAAAAAACCTAACAATTGTTCCAACAATTAAAATAACAAAGAAAACAATAAGGCCATATTTTAAGCCAAGGGCTAAAAATGAGAGAGTAATAATTGAAGGTGTGTAAATACCGAATGCTTTGATGCCGATGATTTGTCTAAAAAGGGCGATGATTGTGGCGACGACAGGCAGCATCAAAATAAGGATAATTGAGTTAATAGGAACGCCACGATTAACTAAAAAGTTGATCCCGTAAGACATAAAATTAGAGAAATTAAGATCTTTAATTGTTCGCTGGCTATGGATACCAAGGAGACGATGTTCGATGCCGCTTTCTCCTATGGCTGTGATGATGTTTTGGCTTTCTCGAGAGTCAATAATCTTAGGTAAGGCCTTCTCAGTGGTTACCAAAATAAATTCTGGCTTTAAAACATCAAAAGTTGATTGACCGCTCCGCGCTTGGGGCGCAAAGAGGCCATTAACAATAAAAACGATCACTTTACGAGAAAAATCAAGGCCCTCGATTTGCTCAAAATGTTGAGCAAAATTTGAAAGTGCTTGCAGGCCCAAATCACCTTTTGTCCAGGAAATAATAACTTTTGCATTTTTGACATCTTGGGTATTCTCTAAGAGTTTTTCAGTAAGATTTTCAACAACAATATATTCAGGGTCGTTACTTTGGTCTTCAATTTCTTTCAAAAAAACACCACTTCGAGCTGCATAGTTCTTAATATAGCTAATTTTTTCCTGAGAAGTGGTTTTGTCAGAAATCAAAATCATTAAATCACTATAGACAGTAACTGTGATTTTGTCAGTGTCTTCCAAGCCACCGACAGAAGCTTTTAAAGTCACAATATAAACCCCAGGCGTTTTGTAGAAATGAGTTGCTTCGATACCTTCAGCACTTTCACCGTCACCAAAATCCCATTTATAAGATATTTCTTGACCAGTTTGATTAATTGTTTTGGAAGCATCGAGAAGAATTGTTTTATTAACTTGAACAGTTTGATCTCCCCCGATAATTGCTTTAAGAGCAACTTCATTTTGGAGAGATATATCTTGAGCAGTAGTAATTCTAGGTAGCAATAAAAGAGCTGCAAGTAAAAAAATTGTGTTTAAAGAGTAATTTTTTTTCATTTTTTTATTATTAATATTTATCCTATACCTCTACAAATATTTCACAATTTGCCATATATCTTTTAATAATAAATCTTGCGCTACATATAAACACGGGGTGGCAAGGCGCGGAGTTTATTTTTTAGAATCAGCATGACAAATGGCAATTGCTAAAGCATCAGCCGCATCATCTGGCCGAGGCACTTTATTGAGTTTTAGAATTAATTTAACCATTTTTTGAATTTGGTTTTTGGATGCCCGACCATATGAACTCACAGCTTGTTTTATTTGCAGGGGGGTGTATTCGTAAGTAGGGATGCCGAGCTTTTCTGCTGCTAGAAGAATAATCCCTCTTGCTTCACCAACTTGAAAAGCAGTTTTACTGTTGCTAAAAAAAAATATTTTCTCAATGGCAACCTCGGTAGGTTTGATTTTTTTAAAAAGAGAGATTACTTCCTGATAAATTTTAGAAAGTTTTTTCGAGGGCTTTATTTTTGGTGGAGTCTTAATTATCCCATAACTAATAGCCCTGAGGTTGCTTCTTTTATCTTTTTTTATTATTCCAAAACCAACAATGGTTGTTCCGGGGTCAATACCAATTATTACTTTGCTTTGCACGCCTTGTATTATTAGTTAAGAGATTTTAAGAGTGAAATTATTTAAAACTATTTCTTTTAAGCTAAATCTTCTTGAACACTTTTGGCATTATGATATATTCTAGCGACATCCTCATTTTTTTTGAGAGCATCAATTAATTCGCCCAATTTTTTCTTATCATCATCTTTCAAAGTAACTGTATTTACAGGCGACCATTTTAAAAAGGCACTTTTTATTTTTATTCCTTTTTCTGAAAGAGCTTCTTTTATTTCTTCAACTTTTTCTGGAGGACTTGTGATTTCAATAGAATTATTTCTTGATTCAATGTTTTCAGCCCCTTTGTCAATTGCCAAAAGTTCAATATCTTCTTTTGAGAGTTTGTTTGTGCGGAATTCAATCTTAATAAAACCAATTTTTTTAAAAAGCCACTTAACACTCCCAGAATCAGCAAGAGAAGCTTTGTTCTGCTCTAAAATTCTTCTTACCTCAGAAGTAGTTCGGTTTTTATTATCAGTTTCTGCCTCAATTAAAAGAGCAATTCCCCCGGGCCCATAGGCCTCGTAAGTTATTGTCTCAAGATTATTACTTTCCTTTCCAAGCCCCTTTTTTATTGCTCGGTTAATACTTTCTTTGGGCATATTTGCTGCCCTTGCTTTTTCAAGTGCGAGTCGCAGTTTAAAATTTTGCTTAGGGCTTTCACCTCTTTCTTTGACCGCTAAAGTAATAGCACTTGCCAATTTTGTAAAGAGTTGTCCTTTTTTAGCATCACTGGCTTCCTTTTTTCGTTTTATTTGAGCCCACTTAGAGTGTCCTGACATTTTCTTAATGTTAAAAAACTAACCACTTTCAAAGGTACTTTTATTATAGTATTTTAAGCACTTTTTTGTCAATTTTAAAAATCAATCAAGAACTGCATTTTTTAGCTAAAATTAGCCAAAAATTATAATGAAGCTTTATTGGGGATGCCCAAAAATACACAAGTCTTTCTGCGGGAATCATGAGCGGGGGCGTCAAAGAAGGATTATGCTTTCCTATTAAAACCAAGAGAGCTTCTTAACTTTTCTAGAAAACGAGTAATCTCAAAGCGCGCTTTGAAGCGCCTTTCTTAAAAAGAAAAGCTGTTGATAACTAACCCTTGTTTTGATTTTTACTGCATTATATAATAAATGAAAGGTGTTCTTTTAAAATTAATTAATTCTTGTAGTGAGAAGGGAGGTGAAGAGACAAATGGACAAAAAAATTCAGAAAATGCCCTTGGTTGGTGACGAAGACGAAAATTCTGAATCTGGCTGGTTTAAGCAAAACAGGAGTATGATTATCGCAATTGTCATTATTATTATTCTAATTGGTGGAATTTATGCGCTTTCTAAAAAGGAAACCAAGCAAGAAATTGCTGAGGAAGCACAAGAAGTTGCTACGGAAGAGGAAGAAGCAGAAGAAACTCTTGAAGCTGAAACCGCGGGAAAACAAGAAGAGGTTGTAGAAGAAGGTGAGGTTCAGGCAGATAAAATTGTTGAGTATGCAGAAAGAGGGGAGGGGGTAACCCACCTTGCAAGAAAAGCATTAAATCGTTATCTAGATGAGGTTGAATCAGATATAGCATTAAATAATGAGCAAAAAATTTACATTGAAGATTATCTTCAAAACAGGACTGGTTCTAAAGGGCTAAAGATTGGAGAGAGTATGTCCTTTTCTAAGGAATTAATAAAAGAAGCGATTAAGGCTTCTGAGGGGTTAACGCCTGCCCAGATCGAAAATCTCAAAAAATACAGCCGTATTGTTTATCCTTCAGAGGCTTAAAACAAAGAACTTTTAAAAACAAAAATAAGTTTTTAAACAAAATAAAAAAAGCCGCCCCACGTGTCTTACACGGGGCGGCTTTTTTTATTTCTAGAAGGTAAAACCTAAAAGGATGTCTAGCGGCGGTTTTTCTTTTAAGAAGGGCTCAAAAATTACAAAACCTCGCTTTAAAATTTCATTATTATATCTAAAAGTACTTTTTTGGTTGCCGTCATACACTTTTTTTCTGATGACTTTTAAATCTTGAGTGTCAAAGTAGTTGCTTCCAAGATAAAAATCGGGGCCAGCGGCATACTTAACAGCTAAAGCATTACTTGCTTTGAAGAAGTTGTTGCTGACCGAGATTTTATTTTCCTGACCTAGGAAAATACAAGTATTGTTTTGGTCAAAGATATTTTCCGAGATTGCTCCCGTTGAACTTTTCACCGAGATAGCTGTTTTATTTTCCTTAAAAAAGTTTTGTTGGATTTCTATAGATGCCTTATTTGCGAAAACTGATTGGTTGTGTCCCGAGAAAATATTTTGGCGAATTTTAACTTTGCTTTCGGGAAAAATATTAATCGCCACTGAAGCTGCCTCTAAAAAAGCTCCTTCAATTGCACTTTTTTCATTACTTTTAATGTAAATTCCCAGCCATTTATTTTCTTTTGGTTTTTTGTGGTTTACTAAAAACTGGACTGGTTCTTCTGAGTTTCCATTAACAAAAATTTTCCCAAGAACTTCGATTTTTCTTCCCGGGGTTATATAAATAATTACACCTGGATCAATTGTTAAAGAGCCGCTTTCTGTAATTTCTATGTCAGAGTCAAGAATATAAGGGCTTTTATCTTTAGTCCAAACTTCTTCTTGAGTGATTTTACTCGGGGCTGAAGTTCCTTTTAAGATAACCTTTTCTTCTTCTTGGAAAGATTCAAAAGAAAAAAGCGGACTTTTAATATTTCTATTAGAAAGAACAGCTCCAAAAGAGAAAAGAAGAAAAAATAAAATAAAAAGTAACCCCCGCACTTTTTTTACATGATGCCAGGCAAATTCCATTTTTTCTTCTCCACAAAAAATGTGGGGTAAAATTTTTCTGTTCATTTTCATCCCGCACCTATTTACTGATTTTATTACAAGTATTAAAGCTTTAAAAAACATTTATCAGTAAATAGGTGCGGGATTTATAAATTTTCTAAATGAAGAACGTAAAGACCTCCATTAGAAACAAAAAATAGATTTTTTTTGTCCTTCAAAAAGAAAAGATTAATCGCGTCATTATTTCCCCACTTGAAATCTTTAATTTCAGTAAGCCGCGTTTTGGTGAGCTCTTCTATGTCGATTTCCCAAAAAATATCGTCAGTAACAAACTTTTTGTTGTAATAATCATCTGGCATTGCAGAGTCAGTGGGAATAAATTCAGGAACCGCACAGTAAATTTTATTATCACCCCCAAAAGTGCATTTTTCGACCAAAGTATTTACTTGAAGGTATTTTTTATGCGTACCGTCACTGTCCATAAGATTTAAATTGAGCTCCATCCCCTTTTTAGTAGTACTAGTATAAAGGATTTTCTCTCCATTTTGTGAATACTTAATATTTTGGCCGTATTCTTCTTGGGTAATTGTCTTAAGGTTCTGACCAGATTCTGTCAGGGAGTAACAAGCAGTTTTTTGAAAAGCGCTTGGGGAAGGGCAGAAATAAATTAGTTTTGAGTTTGGGATGAGACCAAGGCGGACATTGTCAAGTGGATAGTCGATTAAATTTTTCCAGTTTAAGCCGGTATAGTCAGCCTTGCTAATTTTAGTTTTGCCCACGCCTTCTATAAATTGATAGAAAATTTCATCACTGTTTCTTCCAAAAATAACATTTTGGATATTTTTGTGAAGAGGGAATTCTTGGTTTGTCTCAAGGTCATAAACAAATTTTTGACCGTCACTGCCGAAATTTTGGTGTGGGGGCAAATCCTCATTTTCATAATTTAAAATCACTTTTTTCTTATCAGGCGACCAAGAAGCAAAAGTGATGTTGCCAGGATGAGGACTGCCAATTTTTTCTTTTGTTCTTAAAACAGGATCAAATTCATAAATGCCGCTTGTTTCCCGGTCAATATAAAGAATTTTATTATCTTGAGCGTTTGGTATTGGCAAAATAACATTTTCGGGAATTAATCTTTCAATTGATGAAGCATAAACGATATTTTGAGGAGAACTGTTTTTTTCTTCTTGCGGCGGAGCCGTGGTGAATTTTCGCTCTTTGGGGATTTCTTTTTTGGAAAAATATAAAACAAGAAAAACAACTGCTCCGAGGAGCAGCAGTAAGATAATAAAAGTTATAATCAATTTCTTATTTATCATAAATTTTTGTGTTCTAGTTAATGTGGCTCACCACTTATTTGAGAGTAGTACCTATCAACCCTTTCTTCTATTTGTCTTAATTCATCACTTATTTGTCGAGAAGTTGAGGTAGGGTTTTCTGGATTATTATAGTAATCTGTTTCTCGCATTCTATTGATATATTCTAATATATTTTGTTTTACCTCATTTTGGCTGTCAGGATCTAATTGGCTGATTTTGTAATATATCCTGTTTAGAGTATCATGCTGCTCTTGGGTTGTTGCGTTGCTTCGATAACGATCACGCATTGCTTCTCCAAATCTTGTGTAAGGTTCTGGGGGGTTGCCAAAACGATCTTGGGAGGATTGCCATTGTCCATTACCACTAGTGCCTGTTCCGTTTCCCGACGATGGAAGACTAAAATCAGTTCTGAAATTTTCGACTAAATTCGGGTTAATCGTCCTTAAAATAACATAAGAAACAAGAACAATAATGAGGCCAAGGACAGCACTAGTTATAAAATCCTTTCCTTTTTCAGCTTGAGCCGCATTGCCGTGAGAAGTCATATAAAGATAGCCGCCAATCATTATCATAATTACTGCTGCCAGACCAACGACGCCGGTTGCAAAAACATAAACTTTAACAATGTAATCAGCAAGATTAGAAACTTCTTCTTCGCCTTCAATTGGAACCTCAAGCTTGATCTGGGCGACTGCCGGGCTAATCCAAAAAATCCCTAAAAATATTATTAATAGAAAAAGAATTTTTTTCATATTTTTCAACTAACCATTCTTTTAGTTGATCCTAATATAAAAGATATTAAAACAATTATTGTGTATGTGGGAAGAAGGTCGACAAAAGGGATAAGTTCAACTATAGAAAAGAGGGCAGGTACGCCGCCAAGAAGCGGCCAAAGGATAGCTGATGTTGCGACATCAACAATATCACCAAGCAAAGGGATTGAACCGATAAAACCCAGATAATCAAGAATGTCATTACTAATTGCGATTACAAGGGCGAGACCATAAACTCCAAAAAACCCAGCTGTTCCTGCTTTGAGCCGACTAATTGCTTTGCCGCCTATTTTTTGAGCTATTTTTTGAGTTAGGGCACTTGCTTTTCCTTTTAGAGGGGCGCTTTTCTTTGTGTCCCTCTTTTTTTTTCTTCTTGTCTGGTAAAGCTCTCTTGCTTTTTCTTTTTCTGTTTTAGTGCCGACATCTTTCTTTGATATTGAAGAGGGAGTCTTTGGTGAAGGCTTCAGTATCTCTGGTTTTTTAGTTAATGTGCCAACTCCTTTATTATCTGAATTAGCGCTGTCAATGGGCATTTTTTCCTTTTAATTCCCTTTCACGCTCGCGAGCGAGCTCTTCTTTAGCGGCTTGGATTTTGAGCATTTGTTCGGGGTCAGAGGTAATGATTTGGTCTTCAGTATAAGAGGCAACCACTTTTATGGCAACGTGTTTTAGACCCGCAAAAAAAATTCCTTCGCCAACATCACTTTGGAGAAGAAGATACTTTTCTCCTTCAGTGAGATAAAATGTTTCTGTAATAAGGTCAATCGCCGCTGGGGATTGGCGTAAGAGAAGCTGAAGCGAAGAGTTAGTGACAATTGGCTTGCCATAGGAAGAACGCAAAAAGTCAGTAATGTCTTGAGTGATTGTAGTTAAGCCAAGATAATATTTTCTAGCTCTTTTGGCAATACCAAAGAGAAAACGGGCTGAATCTTCATATTGCATTAAATACCAGGCCTCGTCAACGACCATAATTCTCTTTTTAAGAACCGAGCGGACTTTTGTCCAAATAAAATTCAAGATAACATACATTGCTACTGGTCTTAGATTTTCTTCAATATCGCGGATATTAAACACAATAAACTGTTGGTCTAATTTGATATTGGTGGGCTTGTTAAAGATGCCAGAAAAGGTTCCTTCGGTGTATTTGTTAATTCTAAGAGCGATGTCTTTGCCGCCTTCCATGTTTCTTAAAATATTTTCAAAGTCTCCTAAAACAGGTGACTCAATTTCATGCCAGTGAGGGTTTGTTGGCGTAATATCTTTGACAGCGTAGGTTTCTAAGAGGGCTTTGTCAACAAGTGATGATTCTTCTGCAGATAAGCCGCCAGCCATAATTGCAATTAAACCAGAAAGATTACTGATGTTTTCCCGAATAATATCTTCCGCTTCTTCATCTTTTCGTGGCTTGGGCAAATCAAATGGATTTATTCGGTAATCAGCCGCTAAAGAAATTTTTAAAAAACTACCGCCAGCCGCTTCACAAAGATATTGATATTCATTTTCCGGGTCAATAACAATAACATCAGTGCCAAGCATCAAGCTTCTTAAAATTTCCAACTTTGTGGCATAACTTTTACCAGCGCCTGACTTGGCAAATATAACCGAGTTGGCATTTTCAAGTTTAAAGCGGTCAAAAATTATCAAGCTGTTGTTGTGGCGGTTAATCCCGTATAAAACACCTTCATTTGAAGAAAGAGTGCTTGAAACAAAAGGAAAAGTTGTCGAGAGTGGAGAGGTGTTCATACTGTTATTCACCATAAGCTGGTCATTTCCAAAAGGGAGGGTTGAGTTAAATCCTTCCTCCATTTGAAAAACAGCAATTTTGCTGTAAACTAGCTTTGTCTCGAGCATGCTTTTTATGAGATCAACGTTGTCTTCCAACTTTTTTAAAGTTGGCGCATAAATTGTAAGATAAAGCCCAAACTTGAAGAATCTTTCTGTTCCTTGTTGAAGTTTATCGCGAAGGTCTTCGGCGTCTTGAAACGCGGTTTCTAAAACCGGATCTCTTACTTGGCCTTTTTCTTGAGCAATAATGATACTGGATTGGATTTGGGCAACTTTTTTCTTTAAATTTTTTAGAATAGTTGCAGAATTCATTGGGTACATAAACATAGCAATATCCATTTCAATGTCGATGTTAATGACCGGCGAGAACCAATTAGTCATTAGGTAACGTGGATAAACTAAAACAAAAAGCGTCTGGGCAAAATATTTACCGATTCGAAGATAGCGGGCGTTAATTTCCAGTGCCGAGGGCGCCAAAATATCTTTTATGGTCGCCAGCCCTTTTTGGTATTCTTTTTCTTCTGGTTTTATCTTTTTCTTTTTCTTTAAAATTTTCATTTTTTTATTCTTTTCTAATTAACTCGGCAATAGTTTTTGTTTTTCCTTCTTTAATTGGTTCAGTACCAACAATTTCGCTGATATTGTCGCTAATATTTAAAGCTTCAGTGTCAGCCAGCCCCATACTCCCGATTGGTTGAGGATTATAGAGCACGTAAAAAAGTTCGATTAACTCTTGAGTGTTAAGCGGTGCAGTTTTGATGCCAAGCGGAGTTAAACCAGCTTGAATATGGGCAACTCGTTGCCAAAGCTGCTCTTTGTGTCTTTTAAAATCAACTTCCCTGATTTTTTTCGTTGCTTCCCGGGGCTCAAAAATGCTGAAAAATTTGTCTAAAAGACCTCTTTGTTTTGTTTCTATTGGTGCAAAAGGAACAATAATGTAGAAATTTTTGTTCATCACATGGGCAAACTCGACTAATTTTTCAACATATTCTCGGTAATCGTGCGTTTGAACCTGGAGAAGTTCGTTTTTTTGGGTTCTTTCTTTTTCTTTAAGGTTGTTAAGATAAGGAGTAATATCAAGCCGTCTTGAGTTGACCACAATTTGGATTGGAAAGTCAAGCGAGTTTATAAACTCTTGGTAAGCAAAAATAATCGCGTTTTGCTCGTCAGTTGATTTTAAGTCAAAATTAATACTTGAAGCCATAATTACCGCTCGAAGAGTTTTGTTTTTAAGGACAACAACTCCATCTCTTATTTCTTCAATATTAAGATACTTTTGAGTTGAGCCCGCAGTCTTTTTTGTTCGCTTAAAAAACATAGTTTTTGTTAAACTTGAGTTTAGTTGGTTAATTGGGACGTTACCTGATTAGAAATTGGCTGTATAGAAATTAGAAATTGGTAATGGAAAATAGATATTGGAAATTAGCTTTATTTATTTTTGTTCTCGTGATAATTTTTCCAACTTTGCCCCAATTTTGTTAGTTGCTTACAACTAATATTGTATAAATCTCGAACTTTTTTACGCAGCGCAATGTCTACATATCGATTATAAACATCAATACACATTGATAAGTGATGAATCATTTCGTTACATTCACCAATCGTGTCGTTTATGTATTTTTGCCATTGCCGTTTCTGATAACGTTTTGCAAATCCTTCTGCAATTAACGCGGGTGCAGATTTTGAGGCGCGTTTCATTTGAGAAACGAAATCAAATTTTTCTTCTTTTGGTAAATCTAGAACGATTCTTGTATGAACTAGGACCATCGCTTTGTAGAGATTCTGATATACCACTAAATCCTGAAAATTTTTTATTGATTTGCGTTTAATGCTATTTTCTATTTTCCAATTTCTATTACTAGTTTCCATTTTCCATATAACTAATCTCTATTCTTCAGTAGATAAAGACTCTATTTCTCCCCTATCTAATATCGTGGCTAATCTTGTAATTTTACTTTCAGTGAGCTTCTTTGAAGAAGCTTTCTTGGGAATAACTTTTTTTGGTTTTTCAGTTTTAATATCTTTAACTTCTATTCGTCTGTCCCATAAGAAAAATTTTGGTTTGAAAATATAGATAATCAAGGTGAAAATAAAAAAAATAAAAGGCCGACCATTAATTTTATAAAAAGCAAGTGCTGCGAAAAGAGCGGCTGTTGGCACTGCTAAGATAATAAAAAGAGCGATATCAGTAAATGCCCAGATTACAAAGAGGGTGGCTGCTCCTCCAAGAAGCCACAAAAATTGCTTTAAGGTAAGGGGGCCAATAATTTTGTCTTCAACTTCAATGAATTGAGGGACCTGATATTGTTCCATTTGATTTTTCTTTTAAATCAATAATGTTTTCTTTAGGTACTGGAGGTACTGGCGGTGGCGGCCCGCTCGCCCTGCCTCGCTCGTGTGGCAGTACTTTTGGTTTTTTTGTTGGAGGCGGCTTGGGAGCGGCTGGGGGCAGCGGTGTTTCTGGTCCTTGTGCGGGGAAAGATGGTTCTTCTTTGGGAATAGGTTCTTTTGGGGGCGCTTTGAGAGAGACTTCTTTTGTATAGCTTGTAAGATCTAAAAGCCCGGCGGGGGTTAAGGAAAAAGGCAGAGCTTTTTCGTCATCATATGATTCTAAAATTTTAGCTAAAATATCTTTTTCTTTTTCGCTTAATTTTCGGGCATTTTCGTTTTGCCCCAAGTATCTTACCCGGTCTAAATTAGAATGCCAGCCAACGCCTAGAAAATAGTCATAATCCTGAAGCCAGTTATTTATGGTTGGTGGCATTTTAGCACGATTCTCACCCGTGAAAATATCCTGTTTGCCGATTTCCTGACTTCCAATCTGGGGATTTTTCTGGATTAAAGTTTTAATATCTTCTTTGGTTGATGGCGCTGGCGATGCTGGACTCGCTGGCGCCTGTTCCTGAACCTGCTTCATGGTGGATTCAGGAGCAGGTGCTTTTTCACTCTTTGGTGCTTCCTCAATTCTTTCCGGCGATACTGGCGTAATTGGCTTAGTTTCCGGTACTTCCCTGCCAAAACTTCTAATTAAATCCTCAACCCCGCGGAGATAATGCCTTATTTGTAATAAAAGTGCGGCAATGTCCAGAGTTATTTTGTTGATTTTCTCTTGGTCTTGTAAACCCAAATTTTCTTGAACGAGTCTTGGCAGTTCAGAAACAGATTTTTCTTTTAAGGTGAGCTGTCTCACAATTTCAGCAATTTTACTGCTTTTGTCTTTAATATCATGAGTCGCCGCAATTTCTCCAATTTTATTTGAAGTTTTGTGAGATGCTAAAAATTCTAATATTTCCGAAGGAATCTTTGATAATTCAACTGCCATAATAAATATTTGAGAATTTAAAAACTTACCAGAGTGGCGAGTTATCCATATAATCTATAATATCTGCTCTTTCTCGGGCACCTCTACGGATGGCGTTTCTTGCTTCTTGAGACAACTTACCGGTTCTTGTTGCATTTTCTAGTTGGGCTTGAGAAGCATATTTGCCTATAATTTCATAACTGGCGTCACCTTTTATTTTAGTAATATCCTCACCGCTTAAAGTAGGAACATAAGCTTGATACACTTCTTCTGGGCTCCCAGCGCCCCTGGCGGCAGGAACTATTTTATCAGTAGTGATTGGATGTGCGGGAGAGACGGATCTAAACGCTTCTTCAATGTTGCCGGTAAGTTTGGCATAAATTTTTCTATCTTCATCAAAAACCGGCTCATCAGGGTTTGGTATATAGGTTTTCTTAATAACATCCTGTTGAGCTGCATTAAGAGCGTCATAGTATTTCTTGCCTTCAACGGGCCCTAATTGGTTCATAAGCTCTTTAGCGGCTTCGGGATTATCACTAAGAGCTTCGGGAGTGAACTTTTTGTACTCCCCGCTTCTTATAGCAGCCGCAACAGCTTTAATTCTGCTCTCTTTGTCTGGAGCAAGTCCAGGTCGCTGTTCATAAAGCTTGGCAAGATCTTCATGATATCCAAGTTTGTCAAGAGTTTGCGCCATTTTTCTAACAGTTTTTGGATCAGCATCTCGAAGATAACCCTTTTTAAGATCGGAAGAGCACACGTCTGAACTCCAGTCACCGATGTATCTCGTAT
>CAZYLA010000021.1:11582-13238 GCA_964648435.1 uncultured Candidatus Saccharibacteria bacterium | reverse complement strand
TATTAATAAGTGGCTCTTGGGATCTAATGTCTTTCAACCCTCAAAAATTTTGGCAACGTGTCAAAACTTACAATTAAATAGTTTTAAGTTCTTCTTCCTTCTTATCAGCATTCTCATCTATTTTTTTATTATAATCATCAACTGCCTCTTGAAGCTCGTCTTTAAGCCGAAATTTGTCGTCTTCAGTAAGCTCTTTATTTTCTTCCTTATCTTGAATCTCTTGCCATGCCTTTTCCCGTATATTCCTAATGGAAACGCGAGCGTCTTCTTTTTTGTCATGAATAATTTTTATGAGCTCACTTCGCCGCTCCGCAGAAAGCTCAGGTAAAATTGCTCTAACGCTTGCCCCGCTAATACTTATATTTGCATTTAGGTTTGACTCAGAAAGCGCTTTCTCAATTTCTTTAATAATATTTTTATCCCAAGGTTCAATAAGAATCGTCCGTGGCGGCTGAACAGAAATACTAGCCACCTGTTTTAGGGGTGTTTTTACCCCATAGGCCTCAACAACCAAATCTTCAACTAAAGCTGGTGTTGGTCTGCCCGCTCTAATTTTGTTAATTTCCTCTAAAAAATTTTCTAAAATTTTTTCAAAATTTTCTTTTGCCTTTTCTATTATTTTTTCCATAAAAATAAATTGTTAAATGGTTAAATTGCTACATTGTTCCTTTCCCCACCTGTCCTCCCCCTCCCAAGTTTTGCTTTAGTAAAACTTGGGAGGGGGGAATTGAGGAAGGAAGTAAGCAGCTATTTAACAATGTAGTCATTATCTATCTCTTTTGACCCATACTGGCTTATCTTCTTAAAAAGCGATGGGGTAACGCTCTTGTCCCCACAAAAACTGTATTCGGGTCTTGAGAACTAACTGCAACAGCAGTGTATCGAACGCCGGTAGTAATCCGAAACACTTTCCAAGTTTTTCCTTTGTCGGTTGTCTTATAAATTGCTTCTCTGGTCGCGTAGTAAAAAGTATTATCATCTTGGGGGCTGGCTTTTAAAATCTTAATGCCCGCGCCCTTCGGCGGCATCAAGGTTTTAACCTCTTTGAATGTTTGACCGCCATCTTCAGTTTTAAAAAGTCCACGCTCTGTGGCAACATACAAAGTATTGTCATCCTGGATTTCAATGTCATTAATCTGAGCATTCATCTTTGCCTTGAGTTTTTCAAAAGTGTCTCCACCGTCAACACTTTTTAAAAGCTGTTTTGATCCCACAGCTGCATAAATAAGGGCAGGATTAGATAAACTTATTTTAATCTTGGAAACTCCTTTACTTCCCTCTCCCCAGTAAAGAGTTTGCCAGGTCGTGCCGCCATCATTGCTTTTTAAAATACTCCCTTCCAGAGTGCTAATATAAATTATATTTTTATCCCGAGGATGAAAAGCAATATCTAGAACCTGCTGTTCGTAAAAAACCTCTTCAAAAGAGTTGCCCCGATCAGTACTCTTTGAAAGTCCTTTGCCGCTTACAAGGTATAAAATATCTTGATCTTGGGGATGAATCCTAAATAAACTCATTGGCGAAGTAGAGGTTTGTATTAAGGTCCAGCTCTGGCCACTGTCAGAGGAACGAAAAAGGCCTTTTTCTTTTGTGGCCGCATAAATAAGAGTCTTGTCCTGAGGGCTAATTGCAATATCAACGATATCTGCTAAATCA
>CAZYLA010000021.1:0-11572 GCA_964648435.1 uncultured Candidatus Saccharibacteria bacterium | reverse complement strand
GCTGGCAGTTTTTCGCTCCCAGGTTGCGCCGCCATCAAATGATGCGAAAATCCCCCGCTCTTTAGTTTTACAGGTAGCGCCAGCTAAAATAAGGGGAGTAAGAAAAATGATAATTAAGATGAGTTTTTTCATAAAATTGAAAGTCAAAACTAAAAACTAAAAGCGAAAAGCCACAGTGTAATGCGTAAAGTTAATTTTAAAAATTTAAAAGCTTTTAGTTTTAAGTTGTGGTTTTTAGTTTTTCGCTTTACGCTTTACGCTTTATTAGCTATATTTTTAAAAACAGACTTTCCAAAGACAATCGTGGATTAACATTTCTTATAAAAAGCTCTTTGGTTCTAACGATACTTCTAATTATTTCCTTAATTTCTTCTAAGGAATATTTTTCTGCATATCTTGAAAGTTCATCTTGAAAATTCGGATTTAAAAGATAAGTCGGGTTCCCGCTCTTATAGAGAATTAAGTCGCGATAAAAAGAAAGCCAGATATTGAGAATTTTTTCTGCTTCCACTAAGTTTTTACTCATTTCTTCAGCTTTTCTAAAACGAGCAGTCAAGTCATCATTTTTTATTCTCAAAATATTCTTTAAGGCATTTTTATAAAAATCAATTATTTCTGGGTTTTCTAGAATTTGGAGGGCTCTACCGGGTTTTCCACCGGAAAGAGCCACAATTTCCTCTGCCTTCTTAACTGATGTTTTCTCTTTCAGTGCTTTTAAAAGAACATCTCGAGAAACCGAAAAAAACTTCACGATTTGAGTGCGAGAAACAATTGTTGGAAGAAGAGTCCGCGTATGCGGCGCTACAAGGATAAAAATCACATTTCCAAGTGGTTCTTCCAAAATCTTTAAAAGAGCATTCGCTGCTTCTTTATTCATTTTGTCTGCTTCGGGAATGAAGCAAATTTTATAGGAAGAACTGTGCGGCTTTAAACTTAAAACTCTTTTTATTCCCCTGATTCTGTCAACTTTAATCTCGCCCCCCTTTTCAACGTCTTTTTGAATAGTCGCTTTTGGAGCTTCTTTTTCAACAATAATAATATCCGGATGCGTCCCTGCTTCTGCCTGAAAACAGGAAGGACATTTAGCGCAAGGTTTTTTAAACTTGTCTTGGCACTGAAGCGCTTTAATAAATTGTCTGGCAACGGTTTTTTTACCCAGATGCATTTCGCCAACAAAAAGATAAGCATGGAAAGGACCATTTACAACGTGTTTCTCTAGTAATGCTAATAGTTTCTTGTGACCGATAATGTCCCAGGAAACCCCGCACCGCGAGCTGACGCCCGCGGTGCTAGAACTTCTAGTCCTTGATTTTTTGCGTAATTTACTCATAGACTTTTTGCTTACGGTACCCGGGTGCGGGGTAAATTTTCATTAAATCTCACTTTACTTTCATTTTACTGGAAAGAAAAAGAAATGTCAAAATTAATCGCGCTAAAAAAAATGATGCCATTTATGGCATCATTTTTTTTAGCGCGATGATAAACGATTTGTTTACCTTAAATCCAAACAAAGCAAGTGGTTTAGGGTAACTAGCGACTCCCCTGCCTCTGCCAGACAACAAGCACAGGACTAGCCACAAAAATTGAAGAATAGGTTCCAATAATGATTCCTAAAATCAGAGCAAGAACAAAGTATCGAATGCTTTCACCGCCAAAAAGAATAGCCGCCAGAAGCACAAAAAGCGTGGTTAAAGAAGTATTCAATGAGCGAATCAAAGTTTCATTAACCCCCCTATTGACGACTTCCTCAAAGCTCTCATCTGCCCCGCTTTTGTATAAGTTCTCACGAATACGGTCAAAAACAACAATTGTGTCGTGAACAGAAAATCCTAAGACCGTTAAAAGCGCAGTCACAAAATAAGCATCAATAGAAACTCCTAAATATTTTCCTAAAATCACAAAAATGCCACTAATAATTAAAATGTCGTGAATCAGGGCAATCACCGCTGCTATCCCCATTTTCCAAGAAGAAATCATTTCGCTAGTGCGGCGAAATGCCCAGGCAAGATACAGAATAATAAACACAACCGCGATCAAAATCGCAATCACAGCTTTCTTCTTAAGCTCGCTTCCAATTACAGGGCCAATATTTTCAAAGCGCTTTTCTTCTGTCTCTCCAAAATTTTCTTGAAATTTCGCTAAAATTTGCCCGTGAGTTTCCTGGCTCAAATGGGGCGCCCTAATAAAAAAGCTTTTTTCGCCTGTTTTTTGAATTGTGACACCAGAAATACCAACTTCTTCAAGTAAAAGCCCTAAATCAGCTGTTTCCAGATTTTCTTTTTCAAATCTCACTTCAAGAAGTGAACCGCCCTGAAAGTCAATCCCTAGATTTAAGCCAATGAGGACTAAAGCGGCAACACTGGCAATCACTAAAATGCCAGAAAAAGTAAGCCAAACTTTTTTATAACGCATTATGGGAATCATATTGATTGTCAATTACCAAATAGTTGATAAAAAATTATCAAAAATTCATTAATTATCAACAATTAGCTATTTATTTTACTATTTATTAAAGCTTCTGTTATTACTAACCTGCTTTTTTCATACCCATCAGGGCTGGGTATTTTTCAATTAATTTTTTACCAAAAAGCTCAATCAAAAGCCGGGTAATAACCATTGCGGTGAACATGCTTACCAAAATACCAATTCCAAGAGTGAGGGCAAACCCCTGAACAATACTCGTGCCAAAGTAAAACAAAATCGCACAAGTAATTAAACTACTTACATTAGAGTCACGAATCGAGCTCCAGGCGCGCTTAAAGCCGAGCCGGGTTGCCTCATTTATTTCCCGGTTCTCGCGAAGCTCTTCTTTCATCCGTTCAAAAATAAGGATATTGGCATCAACTGCCATACCTACTGATAAAATAAAACCAGCCACCCCTGCCAAGGTCAAAACAACAGGGATTGTTTTAAAAATTGCAAAAACAATCAAAGCGTAAAAAATCAGAGCAATAACTGCCAAAACTCCGGGCAAGCGGTAATAAATAATCATAAACAAGCTTACAAAAACAAGCCCAATAATGCCAGCGATCAAGCTTTTTAGAAGTGAAATTTTACCCAAAGTTGCCCCAACTGTTTGTTCAGAGACAAGCGTAATCGGCACTGGTAAAGCACCAGCATTTAAGCGCTGGGAAAGCTGACGTGCCTCTTCTAAATTAAAATCGCCGGTAATTACGGCACGGCCACCTCTAATCTCTGTTTCCACCACTGGCTGGGTAATCGGCACGCCGTCCAAATAAATTGCCACTCGCCGACCGACATTGCGTTTTGTAATTCCTGCAAACAAATCCGCACCTTCATCATTAAAAACTAAAGTAACTTGCGGCTGACCAGTTGTCCGGTCAAACTCAACGGAAGAGCTCTCAAGTTGTTTTCCAGAAAGTTGAGTCGGTTTATATAAAGGAAGCTCCTCAAGTTGAGCCCGTTCTTCTTCAGAAGCATCAATTTTTTCCAAATAGGCAGCTCTCTCTTCATCTGTCATTTCTTCCCGAAAGTCAAGAAAAGGCGTTTCTCCAATCATTTTAATGGCTTCCTGAATGTTCTTGATCCCTGGGAGCTCAACAATAACCCGGTAGTGACTGCCAACTTTTGTTGTTTGAACAATGGCTTCACCAACTCCAAAAGCATTTATTCGGCGCTCAATCACGTCTCTCACACCCTCAAGCCGAGAATTATATTGATCGCGGGGAATATCCTTCATATCTGCTTCATAAACAAGGTGCGCTCCGCCTTGCAAATCAAGTCCAAGATGAGTTTTTAGCTCGTTAAAAGTTCTCCCCAAAAAACTCTCCGGCGGAAAATTCGCATAGTCAATAGCAAGCGCAAAAAGCACAATTAAAATAACTCCTCCAAAATAAAGCCAATTTTTTTGCCGAATTGTCATAATAGTTAATGAGCAACTATTAATATTTTACTTTTTTTAAAAAAAATGAGCAAGAGAAAAGCCCGCGCCATTTTGAAAAAATAGATTGGACAAAACACTTCATTAGGTCACAATCTCCACATTCTAAAGACGGCCTTTGGCAGAAGATTACCAAACCGCATTTTGCATCTCTCCTCTTCTAGATTTTCCCCTTGATTATGCCTTGTCTTACTTTTCCCATTAAATCAAGATAGAATTTCAAATTATGAATTGTGGCCAGCCGAAGGCCAAGAAGTTCATTGGCTTTAAAAAGATGGTTTAGATAAGCGCGAGTGTAATTTTTACAAGTGTAACAGCTGCAACTTTCATCAACTGGTTTTAGATCTTTTTTAAATTTTTTATTCGTAATTTGAATGGTCTTATAAAAATTACGATTTATGATTTGCGATTTGCGATTTGCAATGTATAATCTTCCGTGCCTGCCTTCGCGCGTGGGAATGACGCAGTCAAACATATCAATTCCTCTTTTAACTGCGTAAACAATTTCTTCGGGTTTACCAAGCCCCATTAAGTAACAAGGTTTCTTTTCTGGCAACTCTGGCGTTACCCAATCCAAAACTTCTTTCATTTTTCCTCGCGGCTCACCCACAGCAACACCGCCAATGGCTACCCCGTCAAAATCAAGCGCTGTAATTTCTCGCGTTGACCTAAGCCGCAAATCTTTATAAACCCCACCCTGGATTATTCCAAACAAAAGAGGCTTACCGCTTATCGCAAATCGCTTATCGTTACGATTTACGATTTGCCATTTGCGATTTGCGATTTGCGATTTTTCTGCCCACTTACTTGTCCGTTCAACTGCCTTCTCAATATATTTTTTTGTTGCTGAATATGGGGGACATTCATCTAAAACCATCATAATATCTGAACCTAAAATTTGCTGAATCTTAATCGCTTTTTCGGGAGATAAAAAATGTTTTTTGCCCCCGCTGGGATCAGAAAACCAAACTCCTCTGCTGGTTATTTTTCTTAAGGCGGAAAGTGAAAAAACCTGAAAGCCACCAGAGTCAGTTAAAATTGGTCTCTGCCAGTTCATAAAATTATGAAGCCCTTTTGCTTCTTTAATCACTTCTATACCCGGCTGAAGCATTAAGTGGTAAGTATTGCTTAAGACAATTTCTGCGCCAAGGTCTTTTAATTCTAGTGGGGTTAAATTTTTAACTGCGCCGCGTGTTGCAATGGGCATAAAAAAAGGCGTTGACACATTTCCGTGCGGAGTTTTTAAAATGCCAACTCTGGCTTTAGATTTAACAGACTTCTTTAAGATTTTGAAAGACATTTCAAACTGATTATAATTTAAAAAAGAAAAAGGGGCAATCCTTTTTATTCTCTGGAATGCCCCTGATCTTCTTAAATATGACGATCATGCGCAACAGCGCAATCCCAACACATGCCCTCATGCTCTGCTATCTCTTTGCGGCAAATAAAGCAAAGCTCTGAATTTGAGGAAGAAACTCGGGTCGATTTACATCTTGGACAAATAAAATATTGAGATTCCGGGGACCTAGTTTCTTTAGAAAAACTTTCTTTTAGTCCCGCATGACCGCAATCATGGCACTCAAGAATTTCTGCCATGATCTTCCTCCTTTTTAAAGCAAATTCTATGAATTGCAATCTAATAATACCTTAAAAACAAATTTTTAGCAAACCCGCTCAAGTTTTGGAGTTGTTTAAGTATTTTTTCATCTCGACACTTTGTGCGGGGACGAACCCAAAAACTTGGGCGGGGGAAAAGAATTATAGATTTAAATCTATAATTAAATCTATAATTCTTTTTGAATGTCCTGACTCTGACATAAATTATTATTTTATCGCCCGCAACATTTCTTATATTTCTTCCCACTCCCACAAGGACAAGGGTCATTTCTACCGATTTTTTTCTTTTTAGTAACTGGCGCTGACCTTGCGTCGGCGCCGGCCGACGCAAGGTCAGCGCCCTGATATTTCGCCTCCCGACTCTCAAGAGGAGAGCGCGCCGGCGCAATCATTTCTACCCTCAAAATTGTCGCTGTCGTATTGAGTTCAATGTTGCCAAGAAGTTTTTCAAACATTTTAAAGGCCTCTTTTTTATAAGCGACCAGAGGGTCCTCCTGACCATAGCCCCGCAGACCAATCCCTGTTCTAAGATAATCCATTGTATCAAGATGTTCCATCCATAAATTATCAATTGTTCTAAGGAGAACCGCCTTTTCAATCTCTCGCATTTTTTCCTTAAACTTTTCTTCTCTTTCTCTATAATTCTTGTCAAAAGTCTCTAACAAATAAGAAAGAAGTTTCTTTTTTTGATCGCCGCCCCCCTTTTTAATCTCTTTTATCTTTTTAAGGTTCTCACCAGAAAGGGGAAGGAGGTTCTTCAAAGCTTTAAAGAGTTCTTCTGGCTCCCACTCTTCATTTTGAAGATGAAAACCAATAACTTTTTTAAAAGCACCCTTTGCATTCTCTTTCACAATTTCCCGAAGCTTTTCCGGCTTTTTCTTAGCAACTTCCAAAATTTCTCGCCTTTTTTTATAAATAACCTCTCTCTGTTTGTTCATTACATCATCATATTCAAGAACATGCTTTCGAGCATCAAAATAATAACCCTCCACTTGGCTCTGGGCTTTTTCAATTGAACGAGAAACAATTTTGTTTTCAATTGGCTGGTCTTCAGGAATTTTTAAGGCGGTCATCAGATTCCGAAGACGCTCACCTCCAAAAACTCTCATCACATCATCATCCATTGACAAGAAAAACTGCGAAGATCCCGGGTCACCCTGCCGACCAGAACGGCCCCGAAGCTGGTTGTCAATTCGCCTAGCCTCATGCCGCTCGGTCCCTATAATATGAAGTCCTCCAAGGTCAGTCACACCTTTCCCAAGCTTAATATCGGTCCCCCGTCCCGCCATATTCGTCGCAATTGTCACAGCGCCTCTCTGACCTGCTTTAGCCACAATATGAGCTTCTTTTTCGTGATGCTTAGCATTTAAAACCTCATGGGGAATACCTTCGCGTTTTAAATAAGCGCTTAGAAGCTCTGATTTTTCAATCGCAATTGTACCCACTAAAACTGGCTGGCCCTTCTTATGCCGCTTTTTAATCTCTGCAACAATCGCTTTAAACTTTCCTTCCTCGGTTTTATAAACTTTATCCGGTAAGTCCTTGCGAATCATTGGTTTATTTGTGGGAATTACAACAACATCAAGTTTGTAAACTTTGTCAAATTCTTCAGCCGAAGTAAGAGCAGTACCAGTCATTCCCGCAAGCTTTTTATAAAGCCGAAAATAATTCTGAAAAGTGATCGTTGCTAAAGTTTTGCTTTCTTGTTGAATATTTACACCCTCTTTGGCCTCAATTGCCTGGTGAAGGCCTTCGCCAAAACGCCTCCCCGGCATTAAGCGGCCCGTGAAAGCATCAACAATAATGACTTGCCCGTCTTTAACCACATAGTCGCGGTCACGATTAAAAAGAGCATGGGCCCGGAGTGCCTGCTCCAAATGATGAACCCGCGCTATGCCCCGCTCTTCATAAATGTTTTTAATCCCTAACATTTTTTCAACCCGGTCCATTCCCCGGTCTGTCAGGGCCACTGCTTTCATTTTTTCATCAACGGTGTAATCTTTGCCTTTTTCTAGCTGCGGCACAATGCTGGCAAACTGGCTATACATTTTAGTTGATTCAAGGTCAGGTGCAGAAATAATAAGCGGGGTTCTAGCCTCGTCAATTAAAATGCTGTCAACCTCATCAACAATGGCAAAATTAAGCTCCCGCTGAACCATTTGGTCTAGATCCGCCACCATGTTGTCGCGGAGATAATCAAAACCAAATTCATTGTTTGTCCCATAAGTAATATCTGCCAGATATGCCTCTTTTCGGGAGATTTCTTTTAGATTTTCCATCTCAATACTTACTTCGTTTTGGTCTGGGGTCACAGTCGGCACATAAAGAAAAGATTTTTCGTGCTGTATACAAGCAACTTTTAAACCTAAGAAATGATAAATTGCACCCATCCAGTTGGTGTCGCGCCGAGCAAGGTAATCATTAACTGTCACTATATGAACGCCTTTGCCAGTGAGCGCGTTTAAATAAACTGGCATTGTTGCGGCTAAAGTTTTTCCTTCACCGGTTTTCATTTCCGCGATTTTCCCTTGATGTAAAACAATGCCGCCCAAGACCTGGACATCAAACGGCCGCTCCTTAATTGTCCTTCTCGCTGCTTCACGAACTAAGGAAAAAGCCTCAGGTAAAATATCATCTAAATTCTCTTCTTTTTGAAGCCGTTTTTTTAGCTCTGCGGTGCGCGCAGGAAAATCTTCATCTTTTAATTTCTTAACATCTTTCTCAAGAGCATTTACTCTATCTAAAAGCGGCTTTAATTTGTCTAATGCCCGTTTTTCAGGATCTCCTAAAATTTTAGTCAAAAAACCCATTTGTTTTTTATTAACTTAAGCCAGCCCAATTCTACCACTCTTTCTATACTTTCTCAAGTTTCTATGGCAATATAAAATCAAATAAAATAAGGAAGAACGCCAACATCTAATCTGCACCTAAGATTTTCTTAAGGTGCGTCCGAACCAAAACTTTTTTCTTAAAACGCATCCTGGCTTTTTGTTTTTTTAAAATTTTTTGACCTCCTTTAGGCTTTTATAATAAGATAAAAATAGAAAACGGAAATGGAGGGGTAACCAATGAAAAGCACCAAGAGAATCAGTAATTTTTTTGAATGGCTTTTAGAACTTCCTTTTATTAAAGATGCTATCTGGTTTACTGAAGGGAAAGAGTTTTGGGCAAACCTTAAAAAAGTTGATGACGAACTCCTAAAAGGAGTCGTTAACATTCTTATTTTCATTACTACTCTGTATCTTGTCACTTTTCTTGTCTCTTATGTCATTCCTTTGTTTATTCCCTTCATCAAGTAATGGCCTCGCTAAAGGGGCCTTTTTTGTTTTTTCTTGGACAAAAGATTTGAATTCGCTAATAAATTTCCTATAAGAAAATTTCTCTGCTTCTTTTCTGATAATTTCGGGATTAAATTTCTTCTCGTTTCTAATAAAGCGGCCGATTGCCTCAGCTAAAAATTCCTCCATTGGTTCATCAAAAAACTCACCGCTAACCCCCTCTTTAACAATCTCCAGGGCCCCACCACCCCGAAACGCAATCACGGGTTTGCCAGCCGCCATAGCTTCAACCATTGTTATTCCAAAATCATCCTCGCCAGGAAAAACAAAAGCGCGGCAATTTTCCAGATACTTGCGCGTTTTCTCGTCTTTTAAAAACCCCTTAAATTTAATTGTTGGTCCGGCTAATTTTTCAAGCCGCCTTTTTTCTCTCCCTTTGCCAATAATTACTAAGGGAAGTTCCAACTTATTAAACGCCTCAACCGCAATGTCAACTCTCTTATAAGGTGAAAGCCGGGAAACAATTAAAAAATAATCACCTCTTTTGCCTATTTTAAATTTATCAACTTCCACTGGGGGATAAATCACTTTGGAATCCCGGCCATAATATTTTTTTATCCGGCGCTTCGTAAAATAAGAATTTGCAATAAAGAAGTCAACCCTATCTGCTGAAAGCCGGTCTAAAACTCTTAAATAATTTAAAAGAGGAACTAAAAATATTTTTTTAAATCTACCTATACGGTTCTCTAATAAATATTGATGATGCCAGTCCCATAAATATCTTGTGGGTGCATGACAATAGCAAAGATGAAGTGTTTTTGAGCGGGTAATCACGCTTTTTGAAAAAGCACTGGATGAAGAAATCACTAAGTCAAATTCAGAGAGATCAAGCGCTTCTGCCGCAATCGGCAAAAAAGGTAATAAAAGACGGTAGTTTTTAAAGGGGAAGTAGCGCAAAAAAGAGGTTGCTTGTTCGTTTTTTAAGTAATTATCAAAACGTTTTTCTTTTACTAAAAAGAAAACTTTGCTTTTGGGAAAAATTTCAGCAATAGTTCTTAAAACTTTTTCCGCCCCCCCAATTTGGGTTAAAAAATCATGAATAATTGCGACTTTCATAGAATGAATAGCTGATAGTCAATTGTTGATAGCTGATAGATTTTTTAAAACCATCAGTGTCTCCAAAGCGCATTTTTGCCATGAGAAATTTTTGGCTTGCTGGCGGCCTCTTTTTATAAGTTCATTTCTCAAGTTTTCATCAGTTAAAATTCTTAAAAGTCCTTTTTTAATTTCTTTGACGCTTAAGGGATCAACTAATAAAGCGGCGTTGCCGTAAATCTCTCTAGCGCTTTTAATATTTGAGGCAAGTACTGGAATGCCTAAATAAAAAGCTTCTAGGACCGGCATCCCAAAACCTTCATAAAGAGATGGAAGCACAAGCGCGCTCGCTCCCGCAAGAAGCTCATTGATTCTCTTGTCCTTTTGATATCCAAAAAATTTTATTAAGGACTCTCCGCTGGCTTCCTTTTTTATTTCCCCTGCCCCAAAACCATCTTTACCGACTAAAAATAATCTGTGAGGGAATTTTTCTTCTTTTTTTAATAGTTTGAAGGCATGAATGAGTCGCTTTAAATTCTTTTTCCGGTCAATCCGGCCGATGTATAAAATGTATTTACCCAGCACCACTTTTTGGCGGTCAGACCGCCAAAAAGTGGTGCTGGGTTTCCGTCTCTTAAAACCCAAATAAATCACCTTGATTTTCTTTGGCGGGATTTTATAGTATCGAATAATATCATCTTTCGTGGTTTTTGAAATGGCAATTATTTTTAAGGCAGTTTTCACTGAATACCAAGTTGAAAACGCAAGATAAAGAAATTCAAAAAAATTATAGGCAGTTGGATATTTTTTAAAACCAAGGTCGTGAATTGTGACAACCGATCGCCGAGGATGAATTATTGGCAGACAATGACTTGGCACAAAAAGAATATCGGACGGATTAAAAAGCATTTCCAAAGAAAGTCGAATCTGGGTCCAAAGATAAGGCATTTTTAAAACTTTGTTCTTAAAATTTGTTGGAAGCCTAAAATTAAGAGGCCTTTTTGAATAAAGAATAAACTGATGCTTACCCCCCAACTTAAAAAGAGCTTTCAAAAGAGCTCTTGAGTAATACTCAACTCCTGTTTCTTTCTCTGTAAACACTCTTGAAGCATCAATACCTATTATCATACTTGAATTATGAATTACGAATTAGGAATTAGGAATTAGGAACTAGGAACTAGACAACTAGGGATGTCAAAAAAGAATCGGTTTTCCTACAGAAATTATGAACGCCTCTGGCATTTACAAGAAAACAAGTAGCCGTAATTCCTAATTCTTAATCCGTGATTATCACTTAGCAGACAAAATGCTCTTTTTGTACGACTCTAAATTATCCAATGCAATCCCCGTTCCTTTGGCAACACAAAGAAGAGAATCATCGGTAAGGTATGCGGGCACTTGAAGTATCTCGGTAATCAGTTTGTCTATATTAGCAAGAAGAGCGCCGCCGCCGCTTAAAACCATCCCCTTATCAATGACATCCGCCGAAAGCTCCGGGGGTGTCTTTTGTAATACCTGTTTAATTACCTGAACAATTTCCCGAAGCCCGTCTTGCATAGCTTCACAAACTTCATTAGTAGTAACGGTGATTGTTTTTGGCAACCCCGCAATTATATCTCGGCCCCGGATTTCCATTTTTTTCTCGCGTTCAAGAGGAATTGCGCTCCCCATTTTAATTTTT
>CAZYLA010000020.1:0-13331 GCA_964648435.1 uncultured Candidatus Saccharibacteria bacterium | reverse complement strand
CTTCATCAACCTGTCGGCTATCTTCAGAATTATTCATTTCATCAACCGTTTCTTTTGAAAATTGCTCTTTTACTTCTGCTGAAGAAAATTGTAAAGCACCTTGCTTTAAACTTTCAGGTTTTTGGATAAGGTCAACGGTTTGCCGATTTGTACCAACACCAATAAGAATCCTTATTTTCTTTGTTTTTTCTAAAGATTTATAAAGAGCATGAAATCCGCTCGTAAAAAAATAACCAACCAAAACATCAAAAAATTGGGTATCTTTTATAAGAACTTTGAATCTCTCTAAGAGACTCCTGTTTTTCTCGTTAGTTATAAATGTTAAATCTGAATCCATAGATTTTATTTTTTTATCTTTTTAATGTTTAAGTTTCTTTCTAAAAATTCATTTAAGTCGCTTTGTTTAATTCTCCATTGGCCGATTTTGGAGGCTTTAAGTCTGCCAGCTTCAATATAGCGGTTGACTGACCGCTCGCTAACGCGGAGAATTTTGGCTACTTCTCTAATTGTTAGAAGTTTATCCGTTTTGTCCATAATATATTTTATCTTACTCTTTATTTTTTCTTTTGTCAAAATTGTCTAATTTTGGCAAAGCAAAAAAGCGAAACCTTATGGCTTCGCTTAACAATTTTTTTTCCTTTTTAACTCCCTTTTGAATACCCCGAAGTAGAAATTTACGAATAAATTTCACTACGGGGCAGGTAAAATAAGGGCGAGGGAGCGAGCGAAGCGAGCGACCGAGCCCAAGAAAATAAATTAAAACTAAACCACGAAAGTGGTATATAGTCGGGGGTAAAATTTCTCAATTTTTCAGGTCTTTTTGGGGAGTTATAGATTAAATTCAGTAAAATGATAGTGAAAATTTGGGGATGTTCAATTCTTGAGCCAGCGGCAGGATTTTCACAGAAAAAGTTTCGGATTTCGCCCAAAACACGGAGCCAAACAAAAAATCGCCTCTTGGGCGATTTTTTGTTTGGCTCCCGGGGCAGGATTCGAACCTGCAACCAATTGCTTAACAGGCAACTGCTCTACCGTTGAGCTACCCGGGAATAAAAATATCCTACCTTAAAATTTCAAACTTTTCAAGGGCTTAATATTCTTTTAATCTTTTAAGGCCTTTGTGTTCGCGGATTTTTTCAAGGGCTTTGGCTTCAATCTGGCGGATGCGCTCGCGAGTAACGTCAAACTCTTTACCCACTTCTTCCAATGTATGAAAAACACCGTCTTTAAGCCCAAAGCGCATTTTTAAGATTTTCTGTTCGCGCGGGGTCAAATCCTTTAAAACTTCCTTGACGTGCTGTTTTAAAAGTTCCCGAGCAGCAGCTTGTTCCGGAGTAACCGCCTCTTCGTCTTCAATAAAGTCAGCCAGAGTGCTTTCTTCGTCTTCTTCGCCAACAGAAGTATCAATTGAAACCGTCTCTTGAGAAATTTTTTGAATTTGCCGCACCTTTTCAACTGGCAATTCCATTTCCGCTGCAATTTCTTCTGGTAAAGGATCACGGCCCAAATCCTGAAGAAGCTGACGCTGAACCTTCACAAACTTATTAATTGTTTCTACCATATGAACCGGGATGCGAATTGTGCGGGACTGATCAGCTAAAGCCCGAGTAATTGCCTGCCGAATCCACCAAGTAGCATAAGTTGAAAATTTATAACCCTTGGTGTAATCAAACTTTTCAACAGCCTTAAAAAGACCCATATTCCCTTCTTGAATCAAATCAAGCAAAGACAAGTTCCTGCCAGCATATCTTTTGGCAATACTAACAACGAGGCGCAAGTTTGCTTCAGTAAGTTGTTTTTTGGCTTCTTGGTCGCCTTTAGCTGCCCTCTTTGCTAAAACAATTTCTTCTTCGCGGGTCAAAAGAGGAACTTTTCCGATTTCTCTCAAATACATTTGGACTGAATCAGCAGCAACGCCTGCTTCTTCTGGTGTTTTCTTTTTCTTCTTTTTTAAAGGTGTAAATGCAATTAACTCACTTGGCTTCGTCTCAACTCGAATGCTTAACTTCTCCAATTCATCATAAATCATTTCTAAACTTTGAATGTCCTTTTCTACTTCAGGAAAAACTTGCAAAATCTCGTCTTCGGTCACAAAACCGCGTTCTTTTCCACGACTAATTAATTCTTTAACTTCTGGCTTTTCAAAAAGCCTCTCAATCTTTTTTTCTCTTTCCTTTTTGGAAATTCTTTTTCTTCTTCTGGGAGTTTTTTGGGAAGCGCGCCTTGCGACTGGCTTTCTTCTCGCTCGAGCTCGAGGACGGCCAGCCCGCCTCGCCTTGCGGCCAACTTGGCGGTCAGAGCCTCTTTTTTTGGGCTGGACTTTCTTTTTGGGCCGACCCGGCCTTCTGGGCCGGCCTCTTTTTTTAGACGGCCGACTCGCCCGCTTCGTCTTGCTCACATGGCGGGCGCGGCCTGGCTTTCTTGACCGACCAGTTTCCCTCCCAGCAGTTTTTTTTGTCCGCCCGCCTCGCCTTGCGGTTCGCTTAGCGGATGCGGTTTTCCTCCTTGGTTTTCTTTTTCGAGGACTCATAATTTAGTCAAACGCTTTAAATTTTTTAATAAGTTTATTTATAAGTTCTAATTTCTTTTGTTTTTCTCCCTCTCTAAAAGCAGGGGCTGTCTGAAGCTCTTTAGTAATCCCATTAATCTTCTTTTTTAAACTCTCTTTTTTAATTGTCTTGATGGTAAGATCAATTTCTCGCTCAATATCACTAGGTCCAACTTCGTCCTCTTCGCTTATTTCGTCAAATTCCTGTTCAATTCCTAAAATTAAAATTTCTGTTTTTTTCCGAAGCTCACTACTCAAAAAAGTAGAGAAAAAACTATCTACCTTAAAATTGTCTCCCATTTTATGGAAGCTCTCCTGAAGTTTCTCGTAAATTACTCTAAAATCAAGCGTCTCAAAATCTTCAGGCAAAACAATGTCAATTTTTTCTTTAATATATTCAGGATACTTTAAAAGAAGGCCTAAAAATCTTCCCTCGCGAAGCTCTTCAATTTTGGGCTTCTCTGGCGAAACCGCTTCTTCCTTTTCCCGTCTTTTTTCTAAGAATGAACCTGTTTTGCGAATCTCTTCCCAAAGATATTTTTCCTCAATCCCAATTTCTCTAGAAAGTTTCTCCAGATAAGCGCCTTGAACGACCGCGTTAGAAATACTTTTTAAAACCGGCAAAATTTCCTCGGCAACTTTCTTCTTGCCCTCAATGCTTTTTAAATCCGCGTCCTCAAGCGCTTTTTTAAAATAAAAATCAATAATTGGCTCCGGCCGATTAACCAGTTCTTCCCACTTCTTTGGTTCTCTAATGGCTAAACTACCAGGGTCATCCCCTTTTGGAAGCTCAATAATTTCAACATCAAGCCCCAAAGAAAGCGCTTCTTTAATACTTCTTTTAGCTGCCTCTTCACCAGCGGCATCCGCATCAAAAGCCATTACTAATTTCGGGGTATATCTTTTGATTAAAGTTAGCTGCTCTCGCGTCAGGGCTGTCCCCGAAGAAGCAATCACATTTTTCACGCCCGCCTTGTGCGAAGCAATTACATCAGTATAACCCTCAACTAAAATTACTCTGCCTTTATCTTTTATATCTTTCTTGGCATTACTCAAATTAAAAAGAATACGGCTCTTATGGTAAACTGGTGTTTCTGGAGTGTTAATATATTTGCCGCCCTCCTGACTCTCATCTAAAATTCGGCCGCCAAAGCCAACCACGTTCCCATGAGTATCCTTAATTGGAAACATTATCCTGCCCCGAAAGCGGTCATAAATTTTGCCCCGTTCGCTCTTAACAGTTAAGCCAGCTTTTAAAATTTCTTCGCGCTTGTAGCCCCTTTTAAGAAGATAATTTTCCGTCGTGTGCCATGAAGGCGTAAACCCAAGCTGAAATTCATTTATTGTTTCATTGTCAAAGCCGCGCTCATGTAAGTATTTTCGCGCCTTCCCGCCAATATCTGTTTTTTGCAAGAGATAATTAAAATATTCAGCCGCCTTCTCATTAATTTCTAAAAGTCGCGTTTTTTCGTTTCTAATTTTAGGGTCTTCCCGCCGTAAAGTCACACCTGCCTTATTTGCCAAAATCCGCAAGGCCTCTGGAAATTCTACATTTTCTGCCTCCATCACAAAGGTAAAAATGTCGCCGCCCTTTTGGCAACCAAAACAATGCCAGATTTGTTTTTCCGGTGAAACAATAAAAGAAGGCGCGGTTTCCTTATGAAAAGGGCAGAGCGCTTTAAAATTCGCCCCTGCTTTTTTCAGCTGAACATACTCTTGAATAACATCAACAATATTCAATTTCTCCCGAATCTCATCTGTTGGTGATAAAGGCATAAGATTAACAATTCACAATTAACAGTTGACAATTGACTTTTGACTTTTTTTAACTCCAACAATCTTCATAGTTCTAAAACTAGTTAAGAAAGTGAGTTTGCGGAGGACAGTCCTCCGCCTGGATTCATGGTTTCAAGTTTTTCGCGGGCGGTAGCCCACAAGGAGAGTCATAAATGATTTTCCTCTTTGGCGGAGAGGACCCTGTACCAGTCGCTAATCGCTCCGGTACAGGGCAAGCAGGACTCGAATCCTTGCCCTGGCGGAAGGGGAGGGATTCGGTCACAAATAAATTTCCTGACGGAAATTTTTCGCGTTCCACCTATTTCCTATCTCGCTTCGCTCGATATAGGAAATTTCTGCTTCGCAGAACCGGATGAAAAGTAAAGCAGTTTACTTTTCATCCCCTTCTCGCGGTGCTCGCCTTGCCCTTCGCTATTGCTCAGGGCAAACTCGCACATCGCTACGGCTTTCTCATCCAGCCCGCGAGCAAAGCAGTTTGCTCGCTCCTCTCCTCATTCACTCCGTTCATTCGGAGGAGGTGGGATTCGAACCCACGAGACCCTAAAAGGACCTATCTGCTCTCCAAGCAGACGCACTAGACCACTATGCGACTCCTCCCCTGCCCTGTACCCGAACGAAGTGAGTGGTACAGGGATTTGTGATTTTTTATTATAGCAGTTTTTGCTTGAAGAAGCAAGCAACACGTTTGTCATTTTGAAGAGCGAATAAATCGAGCGACGAAGAATCCCGACAGAAAAAGAAATAGGATCCTTCGCTCCGCTCAGGATGACAGCCGCGATTTCGCGGCACCGCGAAATCGCGGCTGTCATTTCGCGTCCTCAATAACAACTTTTTTGCCTTTTAGGGTGAGTTGTAATTTCTGTCTCTCTCGCCAGCCGAGCTTGCGGATGAACCTTTTAGGAATATTCACATAGTAGCTGACGTGGCTAATTCTAGTTAACTTTCTGATGTTTTTGTGAGTGAATTTTTCCATTGTTTTATTTTATGCACTTTCATATGCAAGTGCATATGAAAGTGCATTTTTAGAAACTCTGGTCAGTTGCCTCAAAAAGTGTCTCGCAGGCCGAGAGCCCAAGCCGCGATTTTCTCGCTGGGGAAATCGACGGCGTCTTCTTTTGAGGCAACTGGCCAGAGACTTACTATTTACGACTCCTTTAATTTCTTTTCTTCTTCTAAAATGGCAAGGGTGGTTTTAATAACCGCATCAGGCGAAAGAGAAATTGAATCAATCCCCTCTTGGACCAAAAACTCGGCAAATTCGGGATAGCTTGAGGGCGCGTCCCCGCAAATCCCAATCTTTATACCATTCTCGTGAGCCACCCTAATAGCCACCCGAACAAGCTCTTTTACTGCAGCGCTTCGCTCATCATAAATAGGAGCAACAAGCTCAGAATCGCGGTCAACTCCTAAAGTGAGCTGGGTCAAATCATTAGTCCCAATACTAAAGCCGTCAAAAAGCTTAGCAAATTCATCTGCCAAAATTACATTAGAGGGAATTTCTACCATTACATAAACTTCTAAACCGTCCTTACCGCGCTCAAGGCCAGTTTCTTTCATTATTTCCAAAGTTTTCTTTCCTTCTTCTGGGGTCCGGCAAAAGGGGATCATAATCTTTACATTTTTAAAGCCCATTTCATTGCGGAGTTTTTTAAATGCTTGGCACTCCATTAAAAAGGCCTCTTCAAATTTTTTATCATAATATCTTGAGGCGCCTCGCCAGCCAAGCATGGGATTTCCTTCTTCGGGCTCAAATCCCTTGCCGCCAATTAAATTTGCATATTCACTCGTTTTAAAATCAGACATTCTCACAATCACTTCTTTAGGATAAAAGGCAGCGGCAATCCGGCCCATGCCTTGAGCTAACTTGTCAATAAAAAACTGTTTTTTATTTTTGTAATCACCGGTAATTTTCTCAATTTGGGCTTTTAACTTCTTATCTTTTATCTCATCAAAGTGCGCTAAGGCAAGGGGATGAATTTTTATAAAATTCGCAATAATGAATTCTTCACGCGCCAAGCCCACGCCGTCATTAGGGACAAAAGAAAGGGAAAATGCTTCTCTGGGCACGCCTACATTCATCATTATCTGTGTTTTCGGTTTTTTAAACTCCTTTAAATCTGTTTTTTTAATTTCAAATGGTAAGGCGCCTTTGTAAACTCGGCCAACTTCACCTTCAGAACAGGAAACTGTGATTTTCTCGCCGTCCTTAATTGCTTTTGTTGCCCGACCGGTGCCAACAATACAGGGAATTCCAAGTTCGCGGGAGACAATCGCAGCATGAGAAGTTTTGCCCCCGCTTTCTGTAACAATAGCCGCGGCTTTGCGCATAATCGGCTCCCAGTCAGGATCAGTAATCTCGGTTACCAAAACTTCACCTTCTTTAAATCTGTCCATATCCTTAACGTCTAGAATAATATTGGCTTTACCCACGCCAATTTTGTCGCCAACCGCCAAACCTTCAATCAAAACCCTTCCTTTCTTTTTCAGGACATACTCTTCTAAAACATTCTGCTTTTTGAGAGCATGGACTGTTTCTGGCCGAGATTGAACAATATAAAGCTCGCCGGTGATGCCGTCTTTTGCCCATTCAATATCTTGGAAACACTGGTAGTGTTCTTCAATTAAAAGGCCCCATTTTGCAAGTTCTAAAATTTCTTCGTCGGTAAGGGCGTATCTTTTTTGATCTTCTTTTGAAACCGGCACATTTTGAACTGTTTGGGTGCCGCCTTCTGCATAAATAAGCTTGGTTTCTTTTGAGCCAAGGCTCTTTCCAATAATTGGCTTAAAACCTTGTTTTAGGGTTGTTTTAAAAACATAATATTCATCTGGATTAACCTTGCCCTTAACCACATTTTCACCTAAGCCGTAAGAAGCGTTAATTAAAATTACATCTTTAAAGCCTGACTCTGTGTCCAAAGTAAACATCACTCCGGCTGTTGCCTTGTCACTCCGAACCATTTCTTGAATGCCAACTGACAAAGCAATATCAGTATGCTTAAAACCCCTGTCTTCGCGATAAGAAATTGCCCGGTCAGTAAAAAGCGAGGCAATACATTTTTTAACCGCCTCTAAAACTTGGAAGTCGCCGCGAATATTTAAATAAGTTTCTTGCTGCCCCGCAAAAGAAGCAGAATTATGAGTAATTATGCCACCAATGCCCGCGGCGAAATTCTGAACACCTGGAACCACAAAATCATAAACCATTCCGTTATAATCTACGGGTTTAATATCTTTAATTTGATCCCAGATTACAGAATTACTAAAGAAGTCTTTTAAAGAATTTATTTTGTATGATTTTACAAGCTCTTTAAATCTTTTATTACTAAAACTGCCTGAAAATACGGCCTTATTCCAAGGAACTATACCTTTTTTGAACCTTCCTCTCTTATCAAAGTAAATATAAGCTTTTATCTTTTGTTTCTTTGTTTTATAAAAAGTTTTATAACAAGTTCTACAGTAAAATCTCGCTTTCCCCTTGTAATAACCACTCTTCTCTATTTTTGAACCACAATCAGGACATAAATCAATTTGAATTATTCGCTCAGGCAAATTATTTTCAAATTCTCTCCGTATTTTTTTAGATAAAAAATTAGTAATTTTTATTCTATTTTTAAATTGAATATGTTTAGTTATTTTATATCTTTGAATTAACTTGTCTAATCTATTCTTTTTCTCTTCAACTTCAAATCCAATAATGTTTTTAAACTTTTCAACCTCATAAATAGGAATTATTACGTCAAAACTATTACTGCTTCTCTTTCTCTTTAAATAAAAATCAATACCAATTATTTCTAATAGTTTAACTATTCCTCCAATTAACATTTCTGAAGTTGAACTATAAATTATTGACTCCTTAGAAACATAGCTATCGCCATCAAAACACCCCCTTAAAAATTCTCCAATCAATTCCATATCCCATCCAAAAACAAAAGAAGGTACTTCTTTAACACTACAAAGCTTTCCTTTTCCTTTGTAACCGCTTATAGGTTTTCCACATGTTTCGTGTAAAAATCTAACCAGGGATTTACAAGAAATCCTTAAAGTGTGCTTATTTATTTTCCGACCTCGACTTCTGTATAGCTTGATTAATTTTAATAAATTTATAATTCTACCGATGACTTCTTTATTGCTGTTTGTAAGCATCACCTCATTAGTTTTGTAAGTAGAGCCCTCCGCCAAGTAAAGCCCTAAGAAATAAGCAAAATCTTTAGTTACTGGAATTTTTCTAATTAATCCATTTTGGATTTTCCAATTAGTAGACCTGTTCTTTATTTTTATTAAACCCTTGTCTGCCACAACATCATCGCCTTTTATATAATCCAAAATATCTATAAAATTAGATTTTGATTTTATGGCTGGTAATTTCTTAATTACTGGTACTTTCTCACAACCTTTTAAATCGTTGATTGAGTTTATTTCTCGAGGTTTTAATGTATCTTCATCTAAAACAATCAAAGTGTGATTAGGAGAAATAGTTATTTCTCTACCCGTTACTGTTGTAATCTTATATAATTTTTCCTTATTTACTCTGTGTCTATAAATCTCTTTTACCTCATTCCATTTTATCTCTTTACCTTTCAGTGATGGAATTTCGACATTAAAAACACCTGCATCGCCAACTAAATCGTAAATCTCTCCCATTCTCTTATATATTGGCTTACCGTTTATTTTAACTAAAACATGCTCGTTTTCAGAAATGCTTGGCAAATCTTCGGCTGTGGCACTGCTTCGAACCGCCACGTCCCTGCCATCCGCGGCGCCTTTTGAGAGCTCGTGGTATGCCTCAATAATTTCTTTCTTTAAATCGTCTGGCAAAAGCTTTTTTAAAATTGCTTCTCTGATTTTAGCGCCCCGACGTTTTAAATCCTTAACCTTTTTCACATCAAGCCCTTTTAGAGTTTCCTCAATAAAGTTTTCCAGGCCCGCCTCTTTAATAAAATAACGGTAAGCTGTCGCCGTTACCGCAAAACCATTTGGAATTCTTACCCCCTTTTTAGTGAGGTTTTGATACATTTCACCAAGAGAAGCGTTTTTGCCGCCAACAAACGGCGTGTCCTCTTTAGTGATTTCCTTAAACCATAAAATGAATTTTTCTTCTTTCTTAAGCCCCATAGATTTATTTTTTAACCATACCTGTTGTCTGTTATCTGTTGTCTACTATTTCAACTGGTGGATTTTAACAAAATTAACATTGCCTGATTTGCCGACCGGCTGACCCGCAACAATGATAATATTATCTCCCTTTTTAACATATTTTGTTTTCTTTAAATACCTAATTGACTTTTCCACTAATTCCTCAACGCTCTTACAAGGTGGTAAAAGAAAAGGAACCACGCCCCAACTTAAATTAAGTTGGTGCAAAACACGAAGGTTATCTGTCGCCACTAAAATCGGCAACTCGGGCCGAAACCGGGAAACAATTCTTCCGGTATAGCCAGAAAGTGAAGCTACCAAGATTGCTTTTGCCTTAACGCTTTCTGCTAAAATCGTAGCCGCAGAAGAAATCGCAGTGTCAATCGGCATAATTTCTTCAAGTATTTTACTTATAATAATGTCATCATAAGCAGAACTTTCTGTTTTTCTAATAATCCGGCTCATTGTTTGGACTGTCTTAACTGGATATTTTCCAAGCGCGGTCTCGGCAGAAAGCATTAGAGCATCACTGTGGTCAATTACCGCATTAGCTACATCAGAAACTTCAGCCCGCGTTGGCCTGGATTTTGACACCATTGAATCAAGCATTTGGGTTGCCACAATAACCGGCTTTGAAACCCGGAGACAATCTTCAATGATTTTTTTCTGGATTAAAGGAACATCTTGAGGCGGCATCTCCACTCCAAGATCGCCCCTGGCGACCATCACCCCGTCAGTCACCTCTAAAATATCTTTAAAATTTCTTACCCCGCCAAAGGTTTCAATTTTGGCAATAATTCTAATTGGCGCTCTTTCTTTAATTTTAAATTTTTTCTCATATCTATTAATTAATGCCCGCAACTTCAAAATATCTTTCGCCTTATTAACAAAAGAAAGAGCCACAAAATCAACATTGTGCCGAACTCCAAATTTAAGGTCATTTTTATCTTTTTCGGTCAAGGACGGCAAGGAAAGAACTGTCTTTGGAAAATTTGCTCCCCGATGCGAAATTAAAACGCCGCCTGTTGTCACGCGGCACTCGATGCTCCGGCCCTGAATTCTTTGGACTCGAAACTTAATAAGCCCGTCATCCATAAAAATTGGATGGCCAACTTTAACGTCCTTGTGAAGATTAGGATAATTGATAGGAATTCTATCCGGCGTTGGCTTCATGAGATCTGTTGAAAGAATAACTTTTTGACCCCTTTTTAAAACAAGCCCTTCTTTAGGTAACTTTCCAATCCGGATCCTCGGCCCCTGAATATCTTGCAAAATAGCAATGGGCTCTCCTGTTTTCTTTGCTATTCCCCGGATTGTTCTAACATGTCTCTCGTAATCTTTATAAGAAGCAGGAGAAAAGTGAGAAAAATTAAGCCGGGCAACATTCATGCCCGCTTTAACCATCTTTTCCAAAACCGTCTTTTTAAAAGAGGATGGGCCAATTGTGCAAACAATTTTTGTCCGCTTCATTTTTGAAAATTAAAATCTATCTTGGAATTAAAAACGGCTTAGTAGACTAAGCTCTTAGACCACAGTGACAATATAAACCCTCTCTCGGGAGAGAGTTTATATTGTTTCTAAGATGATAAGGTTTTAGAATTTAAATTTCTCTGCAAATTTACCTACAATTGGCAATGGCTTCATCTTCCCACTAAGCGCATTCACAATCCCGATAATACCTAAGACAAGAAGAATAATATAGCCGATAAAACCAACAACCCAACCAACAAATGGAATGACAAAAATAATACTGAGGATAATCCATGCAATTAACAAAACCAGTCCTTGCTTTGCATGGAATTTAACATAAGCATCATCTTTTTTGACGAGAAGCGGAATCACAACAAGAATGCCAAGGTAGCACAAAAGCGCCATTACTTTGTCACCACCCTCACCTTCTCCCTGAGGTTCTGCTGGGGGAGTTGGTGATTCCGGTGGGGTCGCCCCTGGAATTTCTTCACCTTCTACCATTTTTGTTTTCACCTCCCTTCTTTTTTACACCCCCACGCCAATTCGCCGGCTCGGCAAATTGGTGTGGGGGTATTATTTAATTATACTACTTTTTAGCTATTTGTTGAAAAGTTACCTCATTCTATTCACATTATAACATAAAAAAGAAACCCGCCACAATGGCAAGTTTCTTTTTTTATTGAAAAACGGGATTTTACTTCACACCTATAAAGAACTTGATGTGAAACATTAAAATTTTATATCAGTTTTTTATAGATGCGGGGTTTACATTTCCATGCCAGCAGGTGCTGGGGAAGCGCCAGCGCCGCCTGGAGTTTCTTCTTTCTTTTCTGGTAAGTCAGTAACAACCGCGTCAGTTGTTAAAAGCATCCCAGCAACAGAAGCCGCATTTTGAAGCGCGCTTCTCGTAACTTTCAAAGGGTCAACAATCCCGGCTTCAAACATATCAACGTATTTGTGAGTTTCAGCGTTGTAGCCAATGTTGTCTTTTTGTTTCTTAACTTCCTCAATTACAACACTACCTTCACGACCAGCGTTTTTCACAATTTGGCGGATTGGTTCTTCTAAAGCACGCTTTAAAATATTAACCCCTGTCTTCTCATCTCCTTTAGCATCAATATTCTTTAGCTTAGGAATTGCTTTAAGAAGGGCAATCCCGCCACCTGGAACAATTCCTTCTTCAATAGCGGCTTTAGTCGCAGAAACCGCATCTTCAATGCGATGCTTTTTCTCTTGAAGCTCAGTCTCTGTTGCCGCCCCAACTTTTAAAACACCAACGCCGCCAGTAAAGCGCGCAAGGCGTTTTTGAAGATCTTCTTTGTCAAATTCAGAAAGTTCAGGGTCAGAAAGCGCTTTTCTAATCTGGCTGGCCCGGTCTTTGATTTCTTTTTCATGACCCCTGCCTTCAACAATTGTGGTGTTTTCCTTTGTGGAAACAACTCGTCTTGCCTCGCCCAACATTTCTAATTCCGCACTTTCTAATTTTAAGCCGAGTTCTTCAGAAATTACTTTAGCTCCAGTTATAACTGCAATATCTTGAAGCATTTCTTTACGGCTATCACCAAAGCCAGGTGCTTTTACAGCTAAAGCATTAAGAGTCCCCTTAAGCTTATTAACGACTAAAGTTGCTAAGGCCTCGCCTTCAATCTCATCCGCAATAATTAAAAGATCTTTTTTGCCTGTTTGCGTAATTTTCTCTAAAAGCGGAACGATGTCTTTAACGCTAGAAATTTTTTGGTCTGTAACCAAAATTGAGGGCTCTTTGAGTTCGGCTTCCATTCTGTCTGGATTAGTGATCATATAAGGAGAAACATAACCTTTATCAAACTGCATTCCCTCAACAATTTCTTTGTCAAGGCCAAATTTTTGAGATTCCTCAACTGTAACCACGCCCTGATTACCAACTTTCTCCATAATCTCGGCGATCAGCTCACCGATTTTTGAATCTTGAGCAGAAATAGTGGCTACTTGCGCTTTTTCTTCTTTGGTATCCACCTTGTGAGTCATCTCTTTAAGTCCATCAACAACAATGCTAACGCCTTTTTCAATTCCCTTTTTAAGCGCCAAGGGGTTTGCGCCAGCAGTTACATTCTTAAAACCCTCATGAATCATTATCTGAGCAAGAAGAGTTGCTGTAGTAGTGCCGTCACCGGCAACATCATTTGTTTTTTCAGCAACTTCTTTAACCAGTTCTGCGCCAAGATTTTCAATCTTGTCTTTAAGTTCTATTTCCTTAGCAATAGTGACACCATCATTAGTAATTGTAGGACTACCAAAGCCCTTGTCCAAAACAACATTTCTCCCCTTTGGACCAAGGGTAATTTTAATAGCATTAGCAAGTTTATCAATACCTGCTTTTAATTTTTTTCGTGCTCTTTCATCA
>CAZYLA010000019.1:0-13405 GCA_964648435.1 uncultured Candidatus Saccharibacteria bacterium | reverse complement strand
CATTTTTTAGCAACTTTCTTTAATATACTTCTTGATATTTTCTTTTGTTAAATTTTCTAGTTTTACTGCGTCTTTGATTCTAAATTTACCACTTTGAGTCCTAATAAGTTCTTTTAAGAGAGCGCCGGTTTTTAGTTTTTTGCCAGTATCATGGGCAAGAGAACGGATATAAGTGCCGCTTGCGCATTTTACCTCAATTTTTACTTCTGGGTAATTATACTTTAGAATTTTGATAGAGTGTATTTTAACCAATCGTGGTGCTAGCTCTATTTTTTTGCCTTGGTGAGCAAGTTCATAAAGTTTTTGCCCTTTTACTTTAATAGCAGAAAACATTGGCGGTTTTTGCTCTATTTCGCCAACGAAAGATTTCAGTATTTTTTTAATTTCTTTTATTTTTGGTCTTCTATCGTTTATATTTTTAATCTTACCTGTTTTATCGTAAGTATCGCTTTCTTTACCGAGTAGAAGAGTGGCAATATAGGTTTTGTCCTGCTTTAGAAAATTTTCTGAGAGTTTAGTCGCTTTGCCAATTAGAATAATTAGAACACCTCTTGCAAATGGGTCTAAGGTACCTGCATGGCCTACTTTTTGGGTTTCGGTGAGTTTGCGGATTTTATCTACAACATCATGCGATGTTGGACCAGCAGGTTTATTAATTATGAGAATTCCATTCATCATTGTTTTTTGACTTTCTTAGAGCTTTGATTTGGTCGCGAATTTTAGCAGCTTTTTCAAATTCTAAATTTGCAGCTGCAAGCTGCATCTGGTTTTCCAGATTTTTAATAAGATAATGAAGTTCATCTTTGGGAATTTTTTGAAAATCAATTTTTTTCTCTTCAAGCCGTTTCTCACCAGCCAGCCGGCCAACATAAATTTCTTTTTTGATACTCTGAGGCGTGATTTTATGTTTTTTATTAAAAGCAATTTGAATTTTGCGACGTCGCTCAACTTCTTTAATTGCTCTTTTCATTGAGCCTGTCATTTTGTCAGCGTACATAATAATATGACCCATGAGGTGCCGGGCAGCCCGGCCCATGACTTGAATAAGCGCGGTTTCGTCTCGAAGAAAGCTTTCTTTGTCTGCATCTAAAATTGCCACCAAAGAAACTTCTGGCAAATCAAGGCCTTCGCGGAGCAAATTAATTCCCACAACAACGTCGAAGACACCTTGGCGAAGATCTCTTAAAATTTCAAGGCGCTTTAGAGTGTTAATTTCTGAATGAAGGTAATGGCATTTAATGCCCACCTCTTTTAGAAACTCACTTAAATCTTCAGCCATTCTTTTGGTGAGGGTGGTTACTAAAATCCGCTGGCCCTTTTTGACTCTTTTTCTAATCTCCTCAATTAAATCATCAACTTGATTTTTAGTGGGTTTAACTTCAATATCTGGATCTAAAAGACCAGTTGGCCGGTTAATTTGCTCAACAATTTGGGCTGACTTTTTTCTTTCGTATTCTTGAGGTGTTGCCGAAACATAAATCACTTGATTGATTTTTTTGTTAAATTCATCAAATTTCAATGGCCGGTTGTCAAGTGCGCTTGGGAGACGAAAGCCAAAATCAATCAAAGTTTCTTTACGGGCCCGATCGCCATTGTACATTCCCCGAATTTGGGGCACAGTCATATGGGATTCGTCAATAAACATTAAAAAGTCTTTTTCGAAATAGTCGATTAGGGTTGAGGGGGGATCTCCGGGTTTGCGAAATTCCAAATAGCGCGAGTAATTTTCAATTCCATTAACATAACCAGTTTCTTTTAGCATTTCCATATCATAGTTTGTTCTTTCTTGGATTCGCTGGGCTTCAAGAAATTTTTTTAGGGATTTAAAGTATTTAACCCGCTCTGCAAGTTCTTTTTTGATTGCCTTAATAATGATGTCCAGTTTTTTTTGTGGAGTTACCCAGTGTGTTGCTGGATAAATAGAAACTTCGGAGAGTTCTTTGATTGTTTTATTTGTTAAAATGTCAATTTTGCTTAAGGATTCAACTTTTTCATCAAAAAATTGAATCCTAATCGCAATATCTTCATGGGGTGGATGGACATCGAGAATATCACCCTTAATCCGAAAGGTACCACGTCTAAATTCAATATCATTTCTTTCATATTGGATTGCGGTTAAAAGTTCTAAAACACGATCGCGCGATATTTTTTCATCGGTTTTTAAACTCACTTTTACTTTTTCGTATTCCTCGGGTTTACCAATACCGTAAATACAAGAGACCGAGGCAACAATTAAGGTATCCGGCCTTGTTAGAAGCGCCTGAGTTGCCGCGTGACGAAGCCGTTCAATTTCTTCATTAATGTCTGTTTCTTTTTCAATGTAAGTGTCAGTCCTAGGAATATAGGCTTCGGGTTGATAGTAATCATAGTAGCTGACAAAATAATGGACTTCGTTTTCTGGGAAAAATTCCTTGAATTCAGTAGCGAGTTGGGCGGCTAAGGTTTTGTTGTGGGAAATAACTAAAGTCGGCTTTTGAATTTGCTCAATCACCTTTGCCATTGTAAATGTTTTCCCGCTCCCGGTTACACCCAAAAGCGTCTGGTCGCGGTATCCTTTCTTAAGACCCGAAACCAGCTTTTTTATCGCCTCGGGCTGGTCACCTGCCGGCTTAAGCCTTGATTTTAACTTAAACTTAGACATAGTTTAATTATAACAGACAACAGAGCGTAGACAACAGATGACCAATAGTAACGTCGTTATTTACATAGATAATGACATGGATTCATTTAAAAAACTCGCTCTCTAAAGAGCGAGTTTAAAAATCAGCAATTTCGAATCTGGCTCAAGGGTGCTAATAAGCACTTGTCTAAGTTGAATATATCAAGGATGACTGGCTGGCATAATCCTAATGAATTTCCTGAGATTTCCAGCTGTGTCATAATAGATAGAACAAAAGTCAAGAATATTGTATAGCACCCTGCAATTTCTGCAGGGTCGCCACAGGGCGGGTGAAGCGTTTTTAGCGAAAGCTATAATAAAAAAGCCTCAAACTTGTTTCGGGGAAGTCAAAGATTACCCCTTTTAGCGCTTCAGACGTGGATTGAAGCATTAGAAAGGGTGGTTTTAACGCTTCACACGTCGTGTGAAGCGTTAAAATTGAACTATCTGTATTTCTTTTATGTTGTCTGTTGTCTGTTGTCTTGCTATAATGAAGAAAAGAGATGATCGCGAGCTTAAAGGGAAAAATAAAACTAAAGAGGGGGAATTTTGTTATTTTAGAAGTGAGCGGGATTGGCTACAAAGTTTTTGTTTTACCGCAGATTTTAGATGATTTAAAAGAAGGTAAGGAAACTACTCTATATATTCATCATTATGTCCGTGAGGATACAGAAGCGCTTTACGGCTTTTTAACCTTGGAAGAAGTTGAGTTTTTTGAGATGTTGACCGCTGTTTCTGGAGTTGGGCCTAAGGCTGGGCTGGGGATTATGTCAATTGCCCACGTCAAAGTTTTGAAAAAAGCAATCTCTCAAGGAGATGATAGTTTTTTAACCCGAGTCTCCGGCGTTGGCAAAAAGACCGCAGAGCGGGTTATCTTAGAACTTAAGAGCAAGATTGGCCTGCCGTTTGAGGGCAAAAAAGTGCCTCAGAATCTTGAGGATGCCTTTGAGGCATTAGTAGGTCTTGGCTATAGTCGAAAAGAGGCAGAGAGTGCGCTCTCTAAAATATCGCCAAATACTAGAGAAACGAGTGAGCAAGTAAGGGAAGCGCTTAAAATTATGGGTCGAAAATGACAAGGAAGTTTGTTATTGATGGCAGAGAGGGGTGGGATCAATATGTCCGAGAAAATCCTTTTGGCGTTTTGTTAAATTCTTCTTTTTGGGGCTCTTTTCAGAAAGAGCTTGATAAAAAGGTTTTCCGACTCCGGCTTGAGGAAAATAGCGATCTTAAAGGCGTAACTTTACTTATTAAAGAAGAGTTGCCGCCAGCAAAGTGTTATCTTTATGCGCCTAGGGGACCGCTTTTAGATTATAATCAAAATTTTGAAACTGACCTTAAAGATTTTGTAAAAACTGTTAAGAAAATCGCTGATGAAGAGAACGCTATTTTTTTAAGGGTTGATCCGGTTCTGCCATTTTCTTTTTCAGAAAGTTTTGTAAAAGCAGGATTTCAAAAAGCAGACAAAGAAGTTCAACCTGCGACCACTCTTCTTTTAGATATTTCAAGAAGTGAGAAAGAAATTTTGGCTTCAATGAAGCCAAAGACGCGCTATAATATCCGTTTGGCTCAAAAAAAAGGCGTTCAAGTGAAGACTTCTTCCAACCTAAAGGATATTCACCATTTTACTGACCTGATTGAAATTGCGGAGAAAAGAGGAACTTTCCATTACCATTCTAAAAAGCATTATTCCAAGTTTTTAGAAATTTTGGGCAAAGAAAACATAGCTTTTCTTTTTTGGGCAGAATATAAAGGGAAAACATTAGCGGCCAATATTGTCACTTTTTTTAAAGAAAGAGCAACTTATGTTCATGGTGTTTCTGGTGGGGAGCATCGCAATATAATGGCGCCACATCTTCTTCAGTGGAAAGCAATTCAAGAAGCTCAAAAAAGGGGTTGTACCGTATACGATTTTTACGGGATTGCTAAGGAAGACGATCTTAATGATTCTTGGGCTGGAATTACTCGCTTTAAAAAAGGATTTGCACCCAAAGGAAAAATCGAACGCTATATGGGCTCCTATGATTTTGTTTTTCAACCCGAGTGGTATTACCTCTATAATTTAGCAAGAAAAATAAGAAAGCTTTTATAAAGATTTAATGTTCTTCAGATGTCTTGTCTAGAGACATCCGAAGAACATTAAAAAATTGATATGAAAAATTTTTTAAGAAAGATTATCCCTCGTTTTATTTTGAACTGGTATCATTTTTTAGAGGCGGTTTTGGCTAACATTATTTATTTCTCTCCTTCTCGTAAGTTAATCGTGATTGGAGTCACGGGCACGAATGGCAAGACTACAGTAGTTCAGTTAATTACCAAAATTTTAGAAGGAGCTGGGCACAAAGTAGGGATGATTTCAACAATCAGTTTTAAAATTGGCGAAAAAGAGTGGGTTAATAAAACCAAAATGACAACTTTGCCAGTTTTTAAAACCATGAGGTTTTTGTCAAAGATGAGAAAAGCTGGTTGTCGCTACGGAGTGATTGAGGTTTCTTCCCACTCTTTGGATCAGCACCGAGTTTGGGGCATTCATTTTGACGTTGCTGTTTTAACCAACATTAGCCGAGAGCATCTTGATTATCATAAGACAATGGAGAAATATCGGGCTGCTAAAGTAAAATTATTTAAAAAATTAGCAATTTCTAAAAGAAAAAAAGGCGTTTCTAAAGTGATTGTTTTAAATGCTGAAGATGAGAACTTTGAGAACTTTTTAGAACTTGAGGCTGATAGAAAATATTGTTTTGGAATCGAATTTAAACATCCTGACCATCGCTTTAACGCTATAATTGCAGGTAATGTTGAGTACAGGAAGGATGGGACAAAGTTTAAAATTTATGCGCCAATTGGAAGTATTGATATTTCAACTAAGCTTCTTGGCAGGTTTAATATTGAAAATATTTTGGCGGCAAGTGCAGTTACTCTCTCGCAAGGCATTTCTCTTGGAATTATTAAAAAAGTTATTGAAAAAATTGAAAATATTCCAGGTCGGCTTGAAAAAATTGATGAAGGTCAGGATTTTACAGTTTTTATTGATTATGCAGTTACTCCAGATTCCTTAAGAAAGCTTTATGGAACTGTACGGCTGATGGGCGCTAGGAGAATTTTAGCAGTTTTTGGCGCTTGCGGCGAGCGCGACCGGGGCAAGCGGCCAATTATGGGGCAAATTGTTGGCAAAGAAGCTGATCTTGTAGTGGTCACAAATGAAGATCCTTACAATGAAGATCCTGAAAAAATCATTGATGAAGTTTCTGCTGGCGTTAGAGAAGCCGGCAAGATAGAGGATAAAAATTTTTGGAGAATTAAGGACCGACGAGAGGCAATTGAATTTATTTTAAAAAAAGCGCGGCCAGGTGACATCGTTCTTATTACCGGCAAAGGTGCTGAAGAAACAATGGCAATTGGAGACAAACGGGTTCCTTGGAGCGATCGTAAAGTCGTGCGAGAGATTTTGAAAGCATTAAAAAAATGATTTTAGTTCTGAAAGTCGGAAAAAAAGAAGGCGAGGCAGGACTTTTTGAAAAGTCCTTAATTAAAAAGGTAAAATTCAGAGTTGATAAAACTCTTTCAAGTAAAATTCTTGAGAACATTAAAAAGGCTCTTTCTGAAAGTTATAAAGAACTCCGAGACCTAGAAAGCATAATTCTTTCTGTAGATCCCGATACTTTTTCTTCGCAAAGAATTGCTATTACAGCGGTAAATAGTTTTTACCTTACTTACGAGATCCCTCTCTGTCTAGTCAAAAAAGGAAAAACTCTTCAAGAAATATTTAAAGATGCTAAAAAGGGCCTTAAAAATAAATATTTAAAACCCGTATATTTTAAAAAACCAAATATAACTTTAGCTCGTTAGAAATTTCTAAAAGAGTTTCTAACAGGCCGAAGAGAAAAATGAAAATGGGTAAAAAATTATTTTTTTCAATTTTTGGAGGAATTTTTTTATTGCTATTTCCAGGTGTTTCTTTAGCTCAGGAAAAACTGCCAATTGGCGATGAATGGATTATGGATTTTAAAGTGACTATTCAAGTTCAAGAGGACAGTTCTATTGATGTTACAGAAAGCATAACTTATAATTTTGGCTCAAAAAAACGCCATGGGATTTATAGAGAGATTCCTTATAAATATCGGGACGCGGCTGGCGGGACTTATAAAGCGCGGATTAAAGTAAAGAGCGTTAAAAACGAAAAGGGCCAAGGATATCCTTATAAAGTTTCAAAGGAAGGCAATAATGTCAAAATTAGAATTGGCGATCCCAATGTCTTAGTTACTGGTGTTAAAACTTACATTATTAATTATAAAGCAGAGAGAGAGCTTGGGTTTTTTAAAGAGCATGATGAACTTTATTGGAATGTTACCGGCAATGAATGGCGAGTTCAGATTTTAAATAGTGAAGCTACGATTATTCTTCCCAAAGAGACAGATGAGTCAAAAATGAAAGCCAAGTGTTATACCGGACTCTTGGGTTCGACTGAAGAAAATTGCGATGCCCAAGTTTTAGACAACCGCAGTTTTTATTTTAAATCAAGATATGTTCTACCGGCTTCTCATGGTTTGACTGTTGTATCTGGCTGGGAAAAGGGGATTGTCCACAAACCCTCAATAATTAAAAGACTTCTCTGGTTTTTGGCTGATAATTATGTTTTTGCAATCCCCTTGGTTGTTTTTATAATAATGTTTTCTCTTTGGTGGACGAGGGGGAGGGATCCAAGAGGCAAAGGCACAATTATTCCTCAGTATGAGGCACCTCAAAATTTAACTCCAGCTGAAGTCGGGACTGTTTACGATGAGAAAGCAGATAATGATGATGTGGCGGCAACTCTAATTCATCTTGCAATTCGTGGCTATTTAAAAATCAAAGCCATAAAAAAGAAAGGGCTATTTAGCTCCAGGGACTATGAACTTATTAAGCTAAAAGATGAGGATGTTTCTTTAAAGCCGTTTGAAAAGCGGCTCATTGATGGGATTTTTGGCGAGCTTGAGCGCCGCACTCTTTCAGCCCTTAAGAATCAATTTTATTCTGACATGGAAGAAATTAAAAGGAGAATTTATCAAGCAACTGTTGAAAAGGGTTATTTTACTAAAAACCCGAATACTGTTAGAAATGTCTATCGGGGAATTGGGATTAGTTTAATTACGTTCGGAATTTTTGGGCTAGTTTTTTTTAGTTTCATTTTTAGTTTTTACTTTGTCGTAAGCTTTATAATTTCCGGGATTATTGTTTTTGTTTTCTCTTTTGTGATGCCTAAAAAAACAAAAAAAGGGAGTATTGTCTATGAAGAGATTTTGGGACTTAAAGAATTTCTTTCAGTGACAGAGAAAGATCGGCTTAAATTTCACAATGCGCCTGAAAAGACGCCTGAGCTTTTTGAAAAGTTCTTGCCTTATGCAATGGTTCTTGGCGTTGAAAGACAATGGGCAAATGAGTTTAAAGATATTTATACTAAGCCGCCAGATTGGTATGAAGATGACTTTAGAGGGCCTTTTAACGCAATGGTGCTTTCAAATAGTTTGCGTTCTGTGTCTGCTAAAGCAACTAGCGTTTTTGTTTCTCGGCCTGGGAGTTCTTCTGGGTTTGGCGGCGGCGGTTTCTCCGGTGGTGGCGGCTTCTCCGGCGGCGGTGGAGGCGGTGGAGGCGGCGGCAGCTGGTGATATCGCAAATTGCAAATAGTAAATAGTTTGTGCCAAAAATCCGCTTAAAGAGGCGGAGTTTTGGCACCTCATTTCGATGGCTCAAAGCGTTCTGAGCCATCGAGCGACTTTAAGCTGAGATTGGCTAACTCCACACTTTTTGTAAAAAGATGTGGGGTATAGGAAGGGCGTCCCGTAAGAGCCCTTATGAAAGCCTTTATAGAGGCCTTTAAAAATATTTGCGCCACCCCGCAAGAATCTTGCGGGGTGGCGCAAATATAACTGTTAATTATTAACAGCTAATTGTTAAAAAAAGAGCCCCGCGAGAAAATGCGAGGATCCAATTTTTCATGGGAAGGTATGATAGATTAAGGCCGGCAAAGCTCTTGAAGCAGTTTTCTGCCCCTTCTAATGGCGTTTTCTTGAGACACTTTTCCAAGATCAATAATTCTTCCTTCTGGAAGTACCTCAGCCATTCTTTGTCGAGACAGCTTACTCCATTTTTGTCTTATAAAGACAAGCCTTTTTCTGCCATACTTTAGCGAGACAACATTAACCCAGATCTCAGCACTTATGTGGCCATTTCGACCACCCAGAGGTCCATTTCTGGGCCAGAGACGGATTATGTCTCCATCAACTTCTTTGGCAATTTCTACTGCTGCTTGAGCTCGAGCACTTCTTCCCATGATCTTGATTCCCTCCTTTTTAAATCTCCCCTTTTATTAAAGGGTAATTTTATTATAACAAATAGGAAAAAGTTGTCAATGGTAAGTTACTCGTTTTTTAACCAGAGCCAGCTTTTACTTTTCAAAAGAGAAAATCATAGGGACGGTAGAAAATAAATAAGCTTTCCTACGGAAATCATGAGCGAATTCTAGTGTTTCTAGGAAACGAGTAGCCTCTTGTCTTTTGTTTTGTACTTTGTTATAATAATTTCACTATGGAGAAAAAGAGAAAAGAAGAAAAAAACAAAGAAGGTAAACGCCGCACTTTTAGGAATGAAAAAGTGCGGGGCAAAAAATCAAAAGCTCTTATTTGGTTAGTGCTAGTAATTTTAGCAATCTTATTTGTTAGTGGCTTTCTTAAAAGACAGGGTTTTCAGTTTTTTATTGAGAAAGAGCCGTTTTCTATTTCTTTTGGTAAAATCTCGCCAATTAATTTAATTATTGTTGAAGACGAGGCCTGCGTCTTTTGCCAGACCGCTCCGATTGAGAAAGCATTTGGAGAAACATTTAAATTTTTAAAAATCAGCAAAATTTCTAAAGAGAGTAGTAAGGGCAAAAAGATAATTGAAGAACAAAAAATTTCTGTTTTACCAGCATTTGTTTTTAGTCGAGAAATTGAAAAAGACAAAAAAGGCAAGGAATTAATTAGTAGTCAAATTTTGAAGAAGGGCAAAGGAGAAAAATATCTTATTAATGAAGAGCTTTTTGCCGGTACAAGCTTTTTTATTAGGGATTTAAAGGAAAAACAATTAGATCTTTTTATGATGAGCGAGTGTCCTTTTGGAGTCTCAGCCGCAAACACAATCATTAGTTATTTAAAAGATAATCCGGATAAAGGTATTAATTTAAACCTTCATTATATCTTGGATCTTGATGAGGAAGGAAAATTGGTCAGTCTTCATGGAGAAGAAGAGGTTAAAGAGGACTTAAGACAAATTGTTATTCAAAAATACTTTAATGACAAGCTTTTTGATTATATTTTACTTCGAAATAAAGGAAAGAGCTTTGAGGAAGTTGCCACAGAACTTAATTTGAATATTGATGAAATAAATAGCCGGGTTGAGACTGAGGGAGTCGAATTTGGAAAGAAAGAAATTTCTTTAACAAATGAACTTGGTATTGCAGCAAGTCCAACAGTTTTGTGGGAAAATCGCTATCGCCTTCGGGGGGTTGACAACTTGAGTCAAATCAAAGAGTTTTCTGGAATTGAAGAGTATTTTAATAGGGGAACAGAAGAGTCAATGACACCAGCTGCCCCAACTGGTGTTTGTGAATAGGGGATGCCTTGCAGGACACTAAATTTCTGTTTGATGCCTTGTGGATAACCTGTGGAGTAAATTGAAAATTTTTAAAATCAATCTTAAAAAGTTGACATTTTTTAGTGATTTAGTTATAATAAATCCTGCGCTTTTTTCTGTTTTTAAAAATAGAAAAAAGCGCAGGATAAAGGCAAAAACAAGGACTTCACTTGTTAATTTTTTCTTTAAAGATTGACAAAAATTAGACCCTATATTAAACTTTAAAATAAGAGCTTTTATAGCTTGAAAACAACTGAATATTCAAAACAAAAAAGCTCACTTTTAGAAAGAGTAAAATTTTTTGTCCTTTTTTTAAATTAATAAGATTTATAACGTGACGAAGCGAAAATATTTTACTAAGCCCCACAAAACAATTCCCCTCCCTGATCTTTTAGAAGCCCAAAAAAAATCATATGAGTGGTTTTTGGAAAAGGGGTTTAACGAGCTTTTTGAGGAAATTTCGCCAATCAAAGACCATACTGGTAATCTCGAACTTTACTTTTTAGATTACTATCTTGATGAGCCAAAATACGACGAGTTTACAGCAAAATCAAGGAACTCTTCTTATGAGGCCTCTATTAGGGCCGCAGTCAGGCTAGTTAACAAGAAGACCAAAGAGAAAAAAGAGCAAGAAGTTTATTTGGGGGAATTTCCCCTAATGACAAAAAGGGGAAGTTTTATTGTGAACGGTGTAGAGCGGGTTGTTGTTAGCCAACTCATTAGATCACCGGGTGTTTTCTTTACCCAAGAAGAGAGTAAGGGAAGAAAATGGTACGGCGCCAAGATTATTCCCAACAGAGGCGCTTGGCTTGAGTTAGAGACAGATACTGAAGGAGTGATTAGTGTAAAAATCGACCGCCAGCGCAAGATTCCTGTGACTGCTCTTCTTCGAGCTTTTGGCTATGGTAATGATGAGGAGTTAAAAGAATTATTTAAAGATGTTGATACTAATCCGGATTTAAAATATATTGAAAAAACAATTCAAAAAGATCCTTCTTCTTCTACCCCTGAAGGACTAAGAGAAGTTTACAAAAGAATTCGACCCGGGGACCTGGCAACGATTGACAACGCAAAACAGATGATTCACGACATGTTTTTCAGATTTGACCGCTATGATTTTGGCAAAGTCGGCCGTTATCGACTAAATAAGCGCTTTAATGAGGACCTTCCTTTAAAAGCTGAGAAGAGAGTTCTTAGGAAGAAGGATTTAGTTAATGTTGTTAAAGAAATTATTCGTCTTTCTAATACCCAAGAAGAGGCGGACGATATTGACCATCTTGGTAATCGCCGGGTGCGCTGTGTTGGGGAATTAATCCAAGGGAAAATGCGTACAGGATTGATGCGGATGGAAAGAATCGTTAAAAATAAAATGAGCACTCTTTCCCAAGAAGAACTAACCCCGGCCCAACTTGTGAATGCCCGCCCCGTTATTGGGGTTATTAAAGAGTTTTTTATGAACTCTCAACTTTCGCAGTTTATGGATCAGATTAATTCACTTGCGGAGCTTGAGCACAAGAGACGTCTTTCAGCAATGGGGCCGGGTGGTCTCACTCGAGAGCGGGCAGGATTTGAAGTTAGAGATGTTCATCGTTCTCACTATGGCCGGATTTGCCCAATTCAAACCCCTGAAGGTCCGAATATTGGCCTTGTTGAACACATGGCAAGCTATGCAAGAATTAATGATCTTGGCTTTATTGAGACCCCATATAGAAAAGTTCTAAAAGAAATTGACGTAAAAAGAGCGCTTAACAAAAGATGCTTGGTAGACATTAGAGAACCAAAGACAAATAAAATTCTGGTTAAAAAAGACGAAGTTTTTACAAAAGGAATTATTAAGTTGCTTCAAAGAGCTGGCATTGAGAAAGTTAAGATTGAACCCGAAGTCACCAATGAAATTGTTTATCTCGATGCTGGCGAAGAAGACCGGGCAGTGATTGCCCATGCAAATGTCCCTTTAGATGAAAAGGGACATTTTATTCAAGAAAAAGTGGAAGCGCGAGCTTGGGGACAGTCGGGAGTGGTCTCAGTTGACCAAGTTGACTACATTGATGTTTCTCCAGGACAGTGCCTTAGCGTGGCAACATCTTTAATTCCTTTCTTAGAGCATGACGATCCTAACCGTGCTTTAATGGGTTCGAATATGCAACGGCAAGCTGTTGCTTGCATAAAACCTAATAGCCCGATTGTGGCAACTGGTATTGAGAGCAGAGTTGCTCGGGATTCTGGTCAAATGGTCATTTGTGAAGCAGATGGTGAGATTGCAGAAGTGAGTGCTCATCATATTACTGTTAGAGAAAAGAAAGGAACACTAAGGCGCTACACCTTGGTTAATTTTGCTCGTTCTAATGCCCAGACTTGTATTAACCAACGGCCAAGCGTTAGCGTTGGCCAAAGAGTTAAAAAAGGGGATATTTTAGCTGATTCTTCGTCAACTGACAGGGGAGAGCTTGCTTTAGGGCAGAACCTTCTTGTTGCTTTTATGTCTTGGCGGGGCGGTAACTTTGAGGACGCAATCTTAATTTCAGAGCGGGTTGTTCGCGAAGACCGCTATACATCGATTCATATTGAAGATTTTTCAGTTGATGTTCGGGATACAAAACTTGGTCCAGAAACAATTACGCCGGATATTCCTAATGTTAGCGAAGAAAAACTTCGGAATTTAGATGAAAATGGAATTATCCGTGTTGGCGCTGAAGTGATTTCTGGAGATATTTTAGTCGGCAAGATTACTCCCAAAGGAGAGACCGAGCTTACAGCAGAAGAGCGGCTTCTGAGGGCAATTTTTGGAAAGAAAGCGCGTGATGTAAAGGATACTTCTTTGTATCTTCAGCATGGTAAATATGGCAAAGTTGTGGATATTAAAATTTTTAGTCGCGACCGGGGCGATAAACTCCCTGCTGGAGTTATTAAAACAATTCAGGTTACGGTTGCTACTTTAAGAAGATTATCTGTTGGTGACAAGTTAGCTGGTCGCCACGGTAATAAAGGCGTAATTTCAAAAATTGTTCCTGAGGAGGATATGCCTCGTCTTGCCGATGGGAGACCAGTTGATATTATTCTTGATCCTCTTGGGGTTGCCAGTCGAATGAACATTGGTCAGAT
>CAZYLA010000018.1:0-14013 GCA_964648435.1 uncultured Candidatus Saccharibacteria bacterium | reverse complement strand
CTGCATAGTTTTTGATTTCTGGCACCCCGCCAAGATGGGCGCAAGAACCAATAGCAATCAAAACCTTAGCGCGCCGCCGAAGGTCTTTAAGCCGCTTTTCATCTTCGGCTGTAATAATCGAACCTTCCGCAAAAACAATATCAAACTTGGCCGGCTCAGGTTTTCCTTCAATAAGTTTAAAATCAACCACTTCAACTTCTTCAAACAAATCTAAAAGCTGGTCACCAAGATCTAAAATTGCAAACTGGCAGCCCTCGTCAGACGAAAAGCCGGCAATCGCAATTTTTGGTTTTTTAGGAAGTTTAATCATTTAAGTAAACTTAGGGCGTGCTTTGTATATTTTTCCAAATTTTTTTCTTGCTTTTCTGAAAGAACTTGACAGGCCTCTTGCCAGTGAAAAGAAATGGTGTCGCCTTTTTTTATTTTTGGCACAAATTTTGGCTCGCGATGGACAAAATCTTTTCTATAAAAACCAAGTTCTTTTCTTTCTTTAGTGAGCACAGTTGGCTTGTAAAAAACTTCAATTCTATTTTTCTGAACTTTCTCGACTTTGCCCCAGCAAACCCGGCACATATCAAGGAGTTTTCCTTTTAAAACAACTCTGCCAGTTACTGACCCCACATGAAAAACATGAGTGGAATGATGAGCTTTAATCCCAAAAGGGAGTTTTTCAATCAATCTTTCTGCTTGACTTAGAGATAAAAGTCCCTCGCCCACAAATTCCTTTTTTATCATTCTCTTGATAGCGCCTGAAGTTACCTTTTCTAACAGGACATTGCCCAACCAGTACGCCTCGACTACCTTTTCATTAAATGGATCCTCAATGCTGTTATGCGAAGCAATTAATTTGTAATAAGGAAAAGCGCCTTCAAACTTTGCAAGGTACTGCCTCACTCTGTCTTTCTTTGACTCATCACCGCCCAAAAATTCATAAAGCAAATTAGTGTTCTCTGCGCTCCGGGGACCGCAAAAGCCAAGCTTGTTTGGTTTGTAAGAATAAAGAGCGGCTAATCTAACTCCATCCATAAATCAGGACCTTATTTTGTCTCTCCCCAAAACTCTATTCTCTCTTTTAGTTTTTAATGCCCAGTAAATTGCTAAAATAATACCACCACCAATTAAAATCCCGCCAAAGATTTGAAAACCAATAATCCCTTTGCCTAAAAAGATAAGTGATAATATTGTCGTAATTGGCGCACCAAGAAGTAAAATAGAAGTCGCTAAAGAAACCGGGATTAACTTGAGCCCATGATAATAAGTCATTACATAGCCAAAAAGAATTACTGAAGAAATTAATATCCAGCCAACTTGGGCTGTGGACAGTGAAGCAATAAGACCAATCTTTCCTGTAATCATCAGAAAAATCATAATAAAAATAAGTCCAAAAAACATCCGACCAAAAGCAACGACAGCGCCACTCAATTTTTTGAGAGCGTGCTTTGAAATAACATTTTCAATTGCCCACAAAACTGTAGCTCCTAAAACAAGAAAGTCGCCCACGCCCGGCTTAAACGAAAACATTCTTAAAAAGAAAACATTTCCAAGAAGCAAAAGAAGGCCCGCCAAAAGGAGTCGGCGATCAACTTTCTCCCTTAAGAAAAGCCATGCCAAAACAAATACATAAATAAACAAGGTTTTATGGATAAAAGCCCCTTGAACACCGCTTGTCATTTGAAGCCCTTTAAAAAAAAGCAGAAAAGGAATGCTCCCACCCACTAAACCAATTATGGCTAATCTTAGCCAATCCTTGGCCTTTAAATTAGTAAAGGTATTTTTTTGATAAAGCAACACTGTTAAAAACAGCAGAACCGCAACAACCAGATTTTTTGTTCCTGTAAAAAGCGAGGAGTCAATCCCTTTTACTGCAAAAGCATTTAGGAAAATCGCAAAACCAGAAATAAAAGCAGTGGCTACCACCAATAAAATTCCTCTTTTATATTTATTCATTTTTTTTACTTCTTTTAAAAATAAATTGTCGATTGTTGATAGCTAATAGTCGATAGATAAATCAAAATCTATCAGCAATTAACTATCGGCTATCAGCTATCATTTATTAACTCATTAATTTCTAATGCCGTTTTGCTGTCAATTTTATTAATGGCGACGCTATTCTGACTAATAATATAGTCCCCTACTTTTAAGTCTTTAATGAGGTGAATATCAATTTCCTTTTGGCCATTTGCGCTCTTAACCACTGCTTTCTGGCCATTTATTTTTACAATTTTTTGAGGGATCCCTATGCACATATTTTAAACTCAAAACTTAAATCTCAAAACATATCTATATTCTCCTCTTTGAGCTCCGCTAAACTAAAAACCGGGCCGTCTTTGCAGACATATTTTGAGCCAATGGCGCAGTGCTGGCAAACGCCAATGCCGCAGTGCATTCGCCGCTCCAAGGACATAAAAATATCCTCATCTCTGAATTTCAGTTTTTTTAGTTTTTGAATCACAAACTTATACATTACTGGCGGACCAATCATAATTGCCACTGCGTCTTCAATTACTTTGTATTTATCAAACAAAACTGTAATGACGCCTTCATCGCACCGCATTTTCATTTTTTTATCTTTTTTATCAAGACAAAGACGAACATCAAAATTCTTTTGCCAATTTGGGATTTCTCGTTTAAAAAGCATTGCTTCGTAAGAAGTTGCCCCGTAGAAAAGCTGGATTTTTTCAAACTGCTCTGGCAGGGCAATCGCATTTCTAATTAATGAACGAAAGGGAATTATTCCAATACCGCCCGCAACAAGAAGTAAATTTTTATCTCTTCTAATTTCGCGAAAGCCGTTTCCAAAAGGTCCTCTGATGCCGATTTCATCACCTTTTTTTAACTCATGAATTTTTGAAGTGAGAACCCCTGCTTTACGCACGCAAATTTGAATCTCTTTATCGGTTGGCGCTGAACTAATGGCAAACGGCGCCTCGCCCCACCCCGGAATAGAAACTTCTAAAAACTGGCCTGAAGAAAAGTAAAAATTTTGAGCAAATTCACGATGCTTAAAGGAAAGTGTAAAAAACTTTGAATTACCGCCTTCGGGCCGGACATTTTTAATTATCATCGGGATTGTCTCGTAAGGATTGAGCATAAGAACAAATTGCTAATTGCTGATTGTTAATTGTTAATAGATTAGTTAAAGTAGGTCATAAACCGATTACTATTTACTGTTTACGATTTACTATTTACTCCTTTTTATTCTTTCCAGTATCTTTCTTATATCTATATCCACCGGGCAGACTCTTTGGCAACGGCCGCAGCCGGTGCAGCCTGGAAAACCAAATTCATCAGGGATACGGACAAACTTATGATAATACCAATTATGAATCCGCTTGGCAGTTGTGTCTAAAAATTTATGGCCGCCTGCAATTTCCGAAAAATTTTGGTAAAAACAGGATGACCAAACGCGCTTGCGCTCTCCTGTATTGCTCTTTAAACCCATTTCGTCGTCAACAGCGAAACAAAAACAAGTGGGGCAAAAAAGCGAACACCGGCCACAGGAGATGCAAATCTTGCCAAGCTCTTCCCAGATTTTTGGATTAAAATTATTTTTCATCTTGTCGCGAATTTTAATCATTTCTGGATTTAGGCCCTGAACCATTCGCCCCTCACTTCGCTCGGGGCTCGGGTACAGGGCAACGCCTTCTTCTTTAATAGGTCCGGCAAATTGAATATGCTCGTAATTTTTATAGCCAAAACTTTCTAGGACGGCTTTTCCTTTATCAGAACCTGTAAAAACCTTGAAAGCTTTTTTGCGGGTTCCAAAAAAAATATCAAAAGGAATATGCTCTAAAATATTTTCTTCGTATTTTTCTAAAAAAAATTCAGTTCCCTCTTTTTCACCCCCTACTCCGCGGTGCCGCGAGGTGCGGAGCGAATCCGGGAAAGAACTTTGACCAATAACAAGCATATTCTCTACTCGTCTTTGATAGTAAGGATCTTTTTCAAAAACATGGTTATAGAGATTGACTGCTTTGAGGTCAAAAACTGTCATTCCAAAAAGGCAAAGTCGGCTAAACTCAAAATTCGGCTTTAGGGAAGCGCCTTTATATTTAAAAATGGTTTCAGCTGGGGGAAAGAAAAAATATTTATAAGGGTAAAGAGGAACCTTACCTGAAAAATCAATCTCTTCGCCTCTTTTAATCTCGCCAATAAGAATTTCTTCTTTCTCTCTAATGGGTCCAAATATGCGGTAATCTCGAGATATAAAATTAACGAATTTTAAAAATTCTTTTTGTTTCATTTTATTTCTTTTCGTCCTTAATTATAGCACAAATATCAAAATAGGAACAAACCCCGCCCCTCGCCTGCTAAGCAGGTAGGGGGACAAAAAGAAAAAGCCCTGTTCTTAAATGGCCAGTTTAAGAACAGGGCCGTTTGCGGGAGAAAGGGGTGACCTAACCCCCACAAGAATTAACCCTCCTATTCTTTTCAGCGCTATCCATCTTCCTTGTGCAAGTATATGCGTGTACAAGGAACAATACACCTATGCTTTTCCGGCGCTCCCCAAAACTTCAATTTTTTCCTCAACGAGGCGCTGGACCGCATCCCGACCCGCAACTAAAACTTTTCGGGGATCATATTCGTTTAAATTTTCAGCCATAAAATCACGGACAGAGCTGGTAAACGCAATCCGAATATCTGTGTCAATGTTTACCTTAGTAATCCCTAATTGAATTGCTTTTTTCAAGCTAGGCGCAGGGATTCCCGAACCGCCATGCAAGACCAACGGCACTTTTACAGCCCGCCGAATCTCTCTTAAGCGATCAAAATCAAGTTTTAGCTCTCCTTGATAAAGCCCATGAACATTACCAATGGAAATTGCCAAAGAATCAACCCGGGTTTCTTTAACAAATTCTTTTGCCTTGTCAGGGTCAGTCATAAAATTTACCAAATTTTCATAGGCGCCGGGCTCGTCTGTAAGTCTGCTTTTTATTATTTTTCCGAGTTCTCCCTGAATCCAAACATTCCGCTCATGAGCATATTTAGCCGCCTCGCGAGTTAAATTTAAATTCTCTTGAAAAGGAAGTTCCGAACCGTCAATCATCACGCTTGTAAAGCCAGCATCAATACACCTCACTACTGACTCAAACTTTTTACCATGATCAAGGTGAAACGCAATAGGAATATTTTTTCCTTCTCTTTCAGCCACTTTTCTAATAATTTCCGTGATTGTCTCAAGCCCCGCATATTCAATAGTGGTCTCGCTTACCTGAATAGTAACTGGTGAACGTTTTGCAACTCCTGCTCGAACAATTCCTTGAGTCACTTCTAAATTAGAAGTATTAAAAGCACCAAGGGCGTATCCTTCCTTAAAAGCTTTCTTTATAATCTTGGACGCTTTTACTAACATAATATTAAAACTCAAATCCCAAAACTCAAAAGTCAAATCTACAACTTAAAACTCAAAACTTAAAAGCAGGACTTTTTCTTTTTTAGAGCGGCTAAAATTTTGTGGGGATTTCCACAAAATTTTAGCCGCAAACCATCAGTAATTGGGATGTCAAAAAAGATAAAAACTTACCTACGAAAAACCACGAATGCCTCCTATCTTCGCGAGGAAACGAGTAGCGGCGGTTTGTTATTTGCTTATCTTACCCGCCTCTCTTAAAATCTTCGCAAAATCAGCAAGATTGATACTCGCACCGCCAACAAGAAGACCATCAACACCTGGTTCGCCCAAGAATTCAGCTGCGTTCTTGCCATTAATACTGCCACCATACAAAATGCGGGTGCGGGCAGCCATTTCTCGGCCGTAAATTTCAGTTAAAATTCGGCGGATATATAGACAAACGCTTGAGGCATCTTGGGGTGTAGGCGTCTTGCCTGTTCCAATTGCCCAGACTGGTTCATAAGCAAAAACAAGGCGGGGCAAATGACGGCGAGCAATACCATTCAAAACCGCCTTCACTTGTTTAGCAACAACTTCCATTGTTCTATCATCTTCCCGCTCCTCTTCGCTTTCGCCAATGCAAATAATGGGAATCAAACTGTGCTTTAATCCAGTGAGAATTTTTTTATTAACTATTTCGTCTGTCTCCTTAAAATACGCCCGCCTTTCTGAATGGCCTAAAATCACGTAGCGGCAAAAAGGCTTAAGTTGCAGCGCCGACACCTCGCCAGTAAAAGCGCCTTTTTCTTCAAAATGCATATTTTGCGCTCCAATTTCAAAATCACTTTCTTCTATTTCTTCAAATACTGACTCCAAACAAGGAAAAGACGGGCAAAGCACAATTTCAATATTTCTAACTTCTTCAGCGCTACGCTTCAAACTTTTTACAAATTCAGCAGCCTCGGCCGGCCCTAAATTCATTTTCCAGTTACCAACAATTAAAAATTTTTTCTTTAAATTATCCATATAATCATTATTCCTGATTGGTCCTCGGTCCCAAAAAGAAAGTTCCCTAGGATATATTATATAAAAGAAAAAATGCCCAAACTTAGCAAAGTAACAATTACCCCAGCAATCATTACGCCAACCAGAATTAATGGTAAGGCCTTTTTAAAAGGAACACCAAAAACAAAAGCAGCCACAGAGCCAGTCCAAGCGCCTGTCACTGGCAAAGGAATTGCCACAAAAGTTATGAGTGCAAAAGCGCCTAAAATTTTAAAACGCGTCTCGTGTTTTTTTTTAGTTCTTTCAAAAAGCCAAGTAAAAAATTTATTAAAAAACACGGAGTGTTCTGAAAGCCATTTAGAAACCGACTCTAAAAAAAGAAGTAAAAAAACTATTGGAAAAATATTACCGCAAACAGAGTAAAAATAAGCGCTCAAAATGTCCATTTTATAAACTTCCAGAGCAATGGGAATAGAAACCCGAAGCTCACCAAGAGGAACCATCGCAATTAGAAATGTAGCTGCTTCCTTCGGGATACCGCTAAATAATGAAACGAAATCCATATAAATAATCTTCAAGGTTTGAAACTCACCTAAGCTATATTTAACTAAATAGAATTAATATCAAATCACTCACTTTCTTCCGTAAAGAGATGATTTGCCAAATGGCCATAAATTAACTAGTTTATTACAAGAACTATCTAGTGAATTTTTTAATTTATGTGCGTCATAACACAGTTTAAGATATAATCCTGCGGGAATTCTAGGTAAATCATCAATCTTCTTCTTTAAGTCCTCAGTCCACCATTTAATAAGATCTTTGCTTCCTTTTGAGGAATTACATTTTTTACATACAAAAATTATATTATGTGGACTTTTAGGACCCCCGCATTCCAAGGGTATAACATGTTCTTGAGTCAAGCTTGTTATATCTTTTTCGTTACAATAAGCACATTGTTTTTCGGTGGAATTCATTTGCTTTAAAATTTCTCTATCATAATCAGATATTTTAATCTCTCCATTCCTTAATTTCTTAAATGTGTGAATAATAAAACCGTAATTATTCCTTAATCTCGCTGCTGGAGCAATTACTAATTTTGAATAGTAATAATAAATTACATCTTTAACTGTTTTTATATAAGAAGGTGGCATAAAATTAATTGATAGTTAGAAATTTATAGCGATTAAGTTTTTACGCTTCTTAGAAACTTAGCCGCATCTTCTGGAGCAACAGTGTTTATCTCAATCCCGGTTCCAATTTCAAAACCAGCCATCCGGGAAAGCCGCGGCATAATTGCAATGTGCCAATGAAAATAATTATGGTCACGCCCATCGCAAGGCGAAGTATGGATATAAAAATTGTAAGGTGGGTCGTTTAGCCCTTTGTAAATCTTTAGAAGAACTTTTTGAAGCGCTTCAGCACATTTTGAAAGCTGATGCGGCGCCATTCGCTCAAAATATGGTTGGTGCTCAATCGGCATAATCCTCATTTGAAAAGGAAAACGAGAAGCATAAGGACAAATCACTAAAAATTCGCTATTTTCAAAAACAATTCTTTTCTTAACTTCTTTTTCGTTAGAAATTATGGTACAGAAAGAACAGCGTTTATTTTTCTGATAATACTGTTCAGCTCCGCTAATCTCATCCATATTATCATTAGAAATTATGGGGATTGCAAAAAGCTGAGCATGGGGATGATAAACGGAAGCCCCAGCCTCTTCCCCGTGATTTTGCATTATTAAAATATAGTCAATGAATTTCTGGTGCATTAAATCAATGTAGCGTGCCTGAAAACACTTTAGAAGCGCCTCGACGTCGCCGTTATCCATTAGAGCAATCGGTTTATCATGTTCGCGAGTAATAATAACCTCGCTAAAACCAACGGCATCCTCTTTTTCATAAGGACCGTCCATTCTAAAATTGCGGCTCTTACCATGAACAAAGGCCGGAAATTTATTGGGAATTGAACAAACCCGCCAATTCTCTTTATTGGGATAAAAATATGTTGCTTTTGCAAGCTGCGCCTGAAAATCCGGCTTATCAACTTCAAAAGGGCACTCCGATGCAGGCGGCACTTTTATTTTTTCTTTTTGTCTAAAAGTATCCGGTCTTTTGGCGCGAGCTGTGGCAATAACCACCCACTTCTTATCAACCAGATATTTCCTTAATTCTGGTTTTTGTTTCATATCTTTTTGTGATTAAGCCCCACCTAATTTGAAAAACTTCTTTAAAAGTCCTGAAATACGACTTCCAAGAAACTTTTGACTCAGGATCGTTAATCCATCTAATAGGCACTTCTTTTATTCTATAACCAAGGAGTCGGGCAAGCGCGAGTACTTCAACATCAAAGCCCCAACGAAAAATCCTCTGGCGAGAAAAAATGTCAAGCGCAGCTTTGGCTCTGAATGCTTTAAAGCCGCACTGGGTGTCGTGAATGCCCCAAACCGCAACTACCTGAATAATTTTATTACCGAGCTTCCCAAGAAGTTCTTTGTGCCACGCTTGAGGCACAGCAACTTCACTTTCTGGTAAATCACGCGAACCAATCACTACATCAAAACCCTCATTAAAATATGGCCAAAATTTCTCAATATGCTCAATGGTGGTTGAATTATCCGCGTCCATAAAAAGCCGAATATCGCCCCTCGCCCTAAGCATCCCTTGGCCAACAACCCAGCCCTTGCCATGATTTTCTTTATTATCAATTACTCGCAAATTTTCAACTTCCTTTTTTAAATTATTGGCTACTTCCACGGTTTTATCTTTTGAACCGTCACTAACAACAATAATTTCATAATCATAATTTTGCTTTTCCAAAAACTTGCCAGTTGCAATAAGTGTTTTAGGAAGGCGTTTTTCCTCGTTATAAGCTGGAATGATAACTGATAATTTCATGCTCTTTTTTGCCAATTAACGTAAAAATTAAAAAAGTAAAAATTGTTTCCTTAAATTTCCTTAAATAAGTATTATTAAATCCAAATGTCAAAATCCAAAGTCCTAATCAAGCCCAAAACTCAAAATCCAAAACTATTTTTTCTTTTTTAATATTTGGATTTTGGGTTTGATTTGACATTTGAGCTTTGGATTTTGGATTTTATAATACTGGCTTTATAGCACTTGGTGTTTCAAACCCGCTAATTATATTATACCACAAAAAACCGTTACTTAGAATTGCGCCGTAAGTAATCTTCCAATAAAATCCGCGCTGCTTCTTGGTCAACGGCTTCCTTTGGCACTTTTTTAAAAGAAAGGTTTTTTCTAGCACGTTTTGTTGAAAAACGCTCGTCTACTAAAACAACAGGAATAGAAACAGTTTTTTTAAGACGGGTAAAAAACTCTCGGGCTCTTCCAGTACTTTCTGACTCTTTACTTTTAAGGGTTAAAGGAAGGCCAAAAACTGCCCTTTTGACATTTTCATGTTTTACTATTTCTTGAATTTCTTTAATGGCTTTTTCAAAAGAAGTGTTTTGAATTGTTTTGTAGTGAAAGGCAATTTTTCCATCTTCACTTGAAATTGCAAGGCCAATTCTTTTTTCACCAAAGTCAATTGCCAAAACTCGAACCATTTTTAAGCAGTTAATACTTTAGCGCCTTTTTTAGTAACCGCCACAGTTTCTTCAAAATGCGCCGACAAGCTGCCATCAGCCGTCACCACGGTCCAACCATCTTTTAAAGTTCTAACTTTACTCGTGCCAATATTAATCATTGGCTCAATTGCAAAAGTCATTCCTTCTCTAAGAGGCGATCCCTCGCCCCTCTTTCCAAAATTTGGAATTATTGGTTCCTCGTGAAGCTGCCGACCGATACCATGGCCAAAAAGATCTTTCACCACAAAAAAACCATTCTTGCGGGCTACTTTTTCAATTACAAAACCAATATCCCCTGTTGTCTTACCAGGCCTTATTTCTTGAATTGCTTTTTTAAGCGCTTTTTTTGCTGCTCGAATTAACTTCTTTGCATCTTTTGAAATTTTGCCGACAGGAACAGTAATTGTTTTGTCAGCAAAATACCCCCGATATTTTAATCCTAAATCCAGCCCCACAATATCGCCTTCTTTCAAGATTTTTTGAGGATTTGGAACTCCATGAACAACTTCTTCGTTGATAGAGATACAAAATGATTTTGGATATCCTCTAAAATTCTTAAAGGCCGGTAAAGCCCTCTTTTCCCTAATTAATCTTTCAGCCAAATCATCTAATTCTTCTGTGGAAATGCCTGGTTTTATCTCTTTACTTATTTTTTTAAAAACAGAATTTAAAATCTTTCCGGCAACCCGCATCTTTTTGATTTCTTTAGGTGATTTTAGAATAATTGACATAGAATTTAACAATTTTCAATTTTCAAACTTGAGAACTATGCTCTCAAGCCCTCCCCAAAAAAGGCAGGATATTGAAAATTGCAAAATTGAAAATTAAAAATTTGTTTATATCCTCATTTCAATTTCTTTAAAAACTTCTTCAATGCTTTTCTCTCCATTAATATCAATTAAAAGACCGCGACGTTGATAATCTAAAACCACCGGCACGGTTTGCCGCCGGTAACTTTCAATTCTGTTTCTAATCGTCTCAATATTATCATCTGCCCGGCGCTTAAAGATTTTACTGCCACACACATCGCACTTTTCTGGCGGCGGCGAAGGAAAAGGCTTCTTACACTTACTGCAAAGAAAGCGGCCTAAAAGCCGCTTGATAACTTCTTTTTCTGAAACCCGAAGATGAATAATTTTCACTTTAATATTATTCTTTCTGAAAAACTCGTCCAAAATTTTATTTTCAGGAAATTTTCTTGGAGAGCCGTCTAAAATAAAACCCTTGCCCTTTTTAAGAACTTTTTGAATTTCTTTTTCAACTAGAGGCGCCACAATTTCTGAAGGAATTAAAACCCCTTCTTGCATCCATTTTTTTATCTTTTTACCAAGAGCGCTTTTCTCTTTCGCCATTTTTCTCAAGATATTGCCGGTTTCAATGTGAACCAAGTTATATTTTTCTGCAAGCAGTCGCGCCTGCGTTCCTTTGCCTGCACCCGGTGGACCCAACAATATTAAGTTAACCATGTTATTTCTTTGTTTGAAAGTAAAAGCTAATTTAAAAAGTTATTTTTTAAAAAGATAGTATTATAAAGCTCAAATGTCAAAATCCAGCTACTCGTTCCTTTGCAGCGCAAGAACTCTTCTTTGATTTCTGTAGGAAAGTTCGGCTATTTTCTAACATTCCCAAAATCAAGTTCAAAATCCAAAACCCAAATAAAATTTTTGACATTTAGTCATTTAGATTTGACTTGACATTGGTCATTTGGATTTTGGATTTTATAATACGTTTTTAAAACTCTTAAGTTTTCTAACTCACTAAGCTAAGTATATCCCTATGAATCTCTTCTATAGGCCGCTCGCCTTCAACTTCTTTTAAAAGCCCTTTTTCTTTATAAAAATCGATTACCAAAGCAGTTTCTTCTTCATAAATTTTGAGGCGTTCCCTCACTACTTCCTCACGGTCATCTGGCCGGGTAATTAACTTGCCCTTACACTCCGGACATTTTTTTAGGTCAGCTGTCTTTTCGCTATAAGGAATTGTCTTCCCGCACCTAGAACAAGTTTTTCTATTGGTGAGCCGAAAAATAGCTTCTTGGTTGCTAATATTAACATTAATAGCTAAAGGATTCTCAAAATTTTCTGCTTTTAAAAAACTACTTAGGGACTCTGCTTGGGATAAGTTCCTGGGTAAGCCATCTAAAATAACACCCTTCTTTCCTTCTTGAAAAGCTTTTTTAATTGCCTCAAAAATTACATTCAAAATAATTTCATCAGAAACAAACTTGCCTTCATCAATTAGCTTTTTGATTTTTGCGCCTAAATTGTCTTGCCTTTTTGCCCGCTTGCGCAAAATATCACCAGTGGAGAGATGTCTAAAACCGGTTTTTTCAGCCAATAGCGCTGCCTGGGTTCCCTTGCCTGCCCCAGGCCGACCTAAAATAATGATTGTCTTAAAATTGACCATATTTTTAATATGGTCATCCTGAGCGAGGCCGTCCAAATTTTTGGGCTTTGGGCCCAAAAATTTGGACGGCTGAGTCGAAGGATCCCCTACCTTACCGCACCGTTCGCCGGGATTCTTCGCTTCACTCAGAATGACATTTCTTCTTCGATGGCTCATAAGCTTGTGAGCCATCAAAGCTTTTTTTACAAATTTTAGCCGCAAACTATCAACTATCAACAATTAGCTATTTATTTAAAATCCTTCGTAATCCCGCATAACAAGCTGGGATTCGATCTGTTTCATTGTTTCAAGAACAACGCTGACTACAATAAGAAGACCAGTGCCCCCGATGCTAAGAGCGGCAATACCAGTGGCGCCTTGCATTATAAAAGGTAAAATCGCAATTGCGCCTAAAAAGAGGGCGCCGGTTAAAGTGATTCGGTTCATTACCATGTGAAGAAAACGTGCGGTTCTCCTACCCGGTCTGATCCCAGGAACAAACCCGCCTTGCTTTTGAATATTTTCAGCAATTGTTTGGGGATGGAAAATAACCGCGGTGTAAAAATAAGTGAAGACAACTACGAGAATGAAATAAAAAATGCCGTAAAAAAAGTTATCCTGAAAAAGACCGGTAACTTGCCTGGCAATATTTGCCACTGTGGGATTTGCGGAATTAACAAAGAAATTGGCAATCATTCCTGGGAAAAGAACAATTGAAATCGCAAAAATAATTGGAATAACGCCGGCTTGGTTAACCCGAAGCGGCAAATAAGTTGAGGTGCCTCCATACATTCGCATTCCCCGAACGCGTTTTGCATAAACAATTGGAATATTGCGCCGACCTTCAGTGACAATAACAACTCCAGTAATAACAATCACTGCCACCACTAAAGAAGCAATATAAGTCGGAAGCTTTGTCCAGTCCCACAAAACAAAGACCTGCTGAACTACCTGGGGCAACCTTGAAACAATCCCCGCAAAAATAATCAAAGAAATGCCATTGCCAATGCCTTTTTCGGTTATTAGCTCTCCAAGCCACATTAAAAATACTGTTCCTGCAGTAACAGAAAAAATAATAGTTAGTAAATCAAAAGGAGTAATATTAGTAATAACTGGGCGATCGGATTTCATTAAAAGAGTTAAAAAGCCATATGATTGGACTGCAGCCAAGGGAATTGTTAAATAACGCGTCCATTGATTTATCTTCTGCCGACCCTGCTCGCCTTCTTTTGAAAGCTCCTCAAGCCGAGGAATAATCATTGTTAAAAGCTGCATAATAATGGAAGCGGTAATATAAGGCGCCACTCCTAACATCACAACTGAAAGCTTGGCTAAACCACCGCCAGAAAAAATATCTAAGAGACCAAAAATTTGGTTACCTGCAAAAAAGGATTTTAAGTTTTCCGGATCAACACCAGGAATAGGGATATGCGCCGCAATTCTAAAAATAACAAGAATACCCAAGATAAATAAAATTTTCTTGCGCAAATCCGGGATTTTAAAAACTTGTAATACTTTGTCTAGCATAATTTTATACGCCTAGAAATTATTTAAATTTTAAGTCAGTGAGCCAAAGAAAGAGTGAAATTAGTTATATGGAAAGCGTGAAAATGGTTTGGAAGCTACTTGTTTCCTTGCTACGCAATAACTTGTAAGAATCCCGAGCGTTGTTTACACTTTTAACCTCTTTGGGGTAAAGTGTAAG
>CAZYLA010000017.1:8679-14296 GCA_964648435.1 uncultured Candidatus Saccharibacteria bacterium | reverse complement strand
GTTGAGCTTTTGGAAACGCTAGCTAATCAGGCGGCAGTGGCAATTGAGAACGCTCAACTTTATAAAGAGCTTCAGCAGTTTACGGTTAAACTTAAGGAGGAAGTTGAGCGTCAGACAAAAGCACTTCGTGAAGCCAATATTGAACTCAAAAGAATGGATGAGATTAAATCAGAATTTATCTCGATTGTTTCCCACCAGCTTAGAACCCCGCTTTCTGGAATGAAGGGGTATTTATATATGCTCACTCAAGGTGATTTTGGAAAGTTGCCAAAGGAAGTCCAGAAAGTCCTAACAGAAATGAGAGAAAATACAGACAAACTGATTTGGCTGATTCGGGACTTCTTGGATGTTTCCCAAATTGAAGCAGGCACAATTAAGTTAGATATCAGGCCTAATAAAATTGAGCCAATTATTGAGAAAGCAATTCTCGGGGTTTCAGGTGAGGCAAAAAAGAAAAAGCTTAAAATTATTTTTAAAAAGCCGGCGAGAGGCTTTCCTAAGGTTAAAATTGACGCAGATAAAACTTTGCAAATTTTAATTAATTTAATTGATAATGCGGTTAAGTATACAGACAAGGGAAAAATAATAATCTCTGGGAAAGTTGATAGACCTCCGCAAAAAGTACGGGGTAAAAAGAAAAAGCAATTCATCCTTAGCATTAAAGATACAGGCATTGGGATTGCTCCTCATGAGGCAAAGCGGCTTTTCCAGAAATTTGTTCGGGGTGAAGGAATTTCCCACATTCATCCTGGAGGCCGCGGTTTAGGACTTTACATTGTTAAAATGCTTACTGAAATGCAGGACGGGCGTGCCTGGGTTGAAAGTAAGGGAAAAGGCAAGGGAAGCACATTTTTTGTGGCTCTGCCGCTGGCGTAAAGATATTTAAGTTTTTCTGCGCGTTTAAAAACGACGTCGTTAACGACGTCGTTTTTAAACGCGCGATTCCCTAACAAAAGAAAAGGGCTCAAACAAAACATGTTTAAGCCCATAGAAAAACTTTTTTAGCGGAATAACTCGAGATAGCAAAATACCAAGATTATCCCGCTAAGAAGAGCGGCGGTTCCGAGTCCAACAAGACAGAGAGGCAAGGGGAAAAGCCCTAAAAGAACTCCAAAAAAAGCCAACCCAAGAAATTCAACTCCACCAACTATTGCTGACTTTACTGAAATCACAGTTGCCCGACTTTCAGAATTTAGATGCTCATTCAGAAATTGAAGGGAAAAAGGATTAAAGTATCCTCTCGCCACATTCTGAAAAAGGGTCATTAAAACTGCCGCTTGAAAAACCTTTACGCCCATAAAAATGATTGGGAACGAAACGCAGAAAATCATCAGGACGATAACACCCAGCCGGCCAACTGCTCTCTCAACCTGCCAACCCCACTTACTTGAACCACTAGCAATAACGTTCATAAAAAAGAACATTACTCCGAAATGCCCAAGAGGGAGCTCAACAAGCTCAAAATAAGGGTTGTAGGTAAAAAACCACAGCTTTGAAACACCTGTAATCATTACTGCAAAGGCAACAACCCAAAGCACTCTTTTGTGGGTCGCTACAAAAACAATCCCTTTTTTCATTAGCTCAAGATGCTCCCGAGCTCCATACATATTCAATCTCACTGGTTCCACAAAACAAAGGACCGCCCCAAAAGACACTAATAAGAACGGCAAGCACACAAGTATTGGCAGCCGAATGTGAACCTCTGCCAAAAACCCAACCCCAAGACTGCAAATAGCAATTGCCGCAAGGCGCAAAGAATTAGCTTTTCCGTGAATCTTGTTGAATTCTTTTTCACGGCGAGCACTCAAGAGAGTGTCATACAAAAAAGCCGAATCCGCCCCAGAGCATAACGCAAAACCAATACTCCAGAGGATATCTGCACTCCAGATCATCAACCGATTTGAGGCCAAAGAAAATACGACAGTGTCAGCAAAAAGCAGAAACGACCCAATAACAATTGTTCTTTTCTTTCCAATCAGGTCAGCTAAGGCACCTGAAGGAACCTCTAAAAGAAGCTGTAGCAAAATCACCACTGATTCCATGAAATAAACCTCCGACAAACTCATCCCTGAAACCCGCTGAATGTAGAGGATAATGATTGGCCCCCAAAAGAGGGGTTCCCGCAATGCCTCGAAAATCAGATACAACTTGATATTCTTCTTAACCTGTTTCTCGTCCATCTTTCTCTAAATCCTCCTTGTGTTCTAAAGGTTCTCTTCTAAAAGCTAAACAAAAAACCCCGAGCTTTTGTTTAGCTCGGGATCTTTTTATTTTGAAGACTCAAAAAATTACATCAAATTACAATATGGGTATAAAATTATCCCGAGCTAAACAAAGAGAATAGGTTACATCATTACCAATGCAAAGCCACCGGTTATGAATAGCCGGATTTTTGCTCATATTAAGCTCAAGATAACTTCGCTGCATATTCTTAATTTTTAAGCAATTTTATAGTATCACGCCCTAAAATTAATGTCAAATTCACGCAAAGATACGGCTCAAAGCGCCTTGAGCCCTATTTTTATGCACTTACATATGCACTTTCATATGCAAGTGCATATGTAAGTGCATTTTTATAACGAGTGCGTCCAGAGGCCCTAAACCACTTGTCGCTCCGCTCCTTGGGTTTAGGGTAAAGATTCGACCTGATCCGTTTTTCCTAAATTGGTAGGTGTGAAGGGACTCAAATCCACTTATTGCCTCTTTTTGGTGGGTGCAGAGGGAATCGAACCCCCGACCGACGGCTTAAGAGGCCGCTGCTCTACCTAGCTGAGCTATGCACCCGCGTTAAGACTAAAGCAGCTGCTCTATTTACCCCGCACCGGAGCGTTAGCGACTGGTGCAGGGCCAATTGAGCTAGCGACCCGTGTTAATCAAATCCAGAAGTATCTGTCTCCCACGAACAATATTCGCAGTCAGAATGGCGCGGCGGGATTTTTGATTTTAAAAGATTAATTGCGTTTTGAAAAGTTTTTAGAGCGCGGGCGGGACTGGTTTGAATTTTTATTGGCTTAACATTAAAAGATACTTGGCCGCTTTCTTTTACCTCACGCGGATAATAATAAATGAGGTAGGCAAAGTTTTGAACTGGATAGCCGTTTTTATCAAGAAGAAGGGCGTAGCAGTCAAGTTGATTTTGATAGTATTTTTCAGAAGCGCCATCCTGCGGAGCAAAACCGCGCGTTTTATAGTCAAGAGGAATGTAACGATCCCCATCAATAAGACAGTCATCCAGCGCGCCAAACAAAGCCGCATTTAATTCTTCATCTCTATATTCAAGCCCTGTCTGCCAATTTCGCCATTTATTTAAAAGTTCTTTGTCAGCAACAAGTTTTCCCTCAACTTTTCCTTCAATTTCTGGAGGCAATTTTCCCATAGCCCGATATTTATCAAAATATTTTTTAATAACATTGTCCATGCCTGATGGCAGAGAAGGAAAAACGCCGCGCGGCCGGTGAATATTTTCTTTTATATGCAACCAAAAGCAACGTGGACACTCTAAAAATAAATTTAAGGTTGAAGGTGAAAGCCGAGTCATTATTTTTCTACATCATTTACAAAAACTGCGGCCGCAATAACGCTTGTCCAAAGCCCATTTTTGTCGCCTTTGGCAGATTGAGTAATGTTTGTTGTTCTAACAATCTTGCCACTTAGCTTATATTCTTGCTCTCTTTCGTCCCAAGCATCATCAATATTGAATTTAATTCCGAGCGTTGTGGCAAGCATTGTGGCCGCCAGGTCCTCGGCATATTCGCCTGCCAAATCGCATTTCTCTCCAAAAGAATGATGCTCTGAAAGATAACCGTAAGAACTTCTATCCGCGGGAACAGCTAATCCAATTGAAGCCGCTAAGAGACGATTTGGCTCATTTACTTCATTTTTCGCCATAACACAATAGGTAATTTCTCCTGGCTTTAAAAGAGCAAGACCCCTCTCTTTTGAAATAACTTGGCAATTAGGAGGCAAGATGCTTGAAACGGAAACAAGATTGCATTTTTCAATGCCAGCGTCTCTGAGGGCAAGCTCGAAAGAAGCAAGCCGCTCTTTGTGCCGGCCAACTCCCTTTGTAAGGAAAACGCTTTTTGGCACCATTTTTCTACTTTTCTAATTTTTATTAAAAACCAAATTTATTCTAACATAACCAGAAGGCAATGACAATACTAATTTTATTTATTGACTTGCTAAAAATTAAATCATCTGGTATCATAATGTTAAATTCAGCTTCGCCTGAATTAAAAAATCAAAGGAGGGAAATATCAATGGCAATCTTTCACGTCATCAGATCACAACAGTTTGACAGGGATATATTGGAAAAACTATTTGCAACAGCCAAAGAAATGGAAGAGATTGTTGCTCGCGGCGGGTCAGACATACTCCGCGACAGGATTGCGGCAACCCTATTTTACGAACCCTCAACCCGAACTCGTTTTTCTTTCGAAGCGGCGATGCGTCGCCTCGGGGGCAGCATTATTTCAACTGAAAATGCACCCCAATTCTCATCAGCAGCAAAAGGGGAAACGCTTGAGGATACCATTCAGGTTGTTGGCGGCTACGTTGACGTGATTATCTTGCGGCATTACGAAGTTGGCGCCGCAGAAAAAGCGGCTGCTGTCAGCTCTGTGCCAGTAATTAATGCCGGCGATGGGCCAGGACAGCACCCAACCCAAGCTCTTCTGGATCTCTACACTATTCAAAAAGAGTTGAGGCAGATAGATGGAATTAAAGTTGCTTTGGTAGGTGATTTAGCTAATGGCCGGACAGTTCGTTCACTGGCATATCTTCTTGCTAAGTTTGAAGGTGTAGAACTGTACTTCGTGGCGCCGCAAGTAGTTGCTATGAGGCAGGATATCAAAGATTATCTGACTCGACACAATATTCCCTTCCAAGAAGAAGCGGATCTTGCTAAAGTTGCAAGACTAGTTGATGTTATTTACCAAACACGAATCCAGAAAGAGCGCTTTGATGATGTTCACCAGTTTGAAGAGGCTTATGGCCGCTACATTATAGACAAAACTATTGTTTCTCTTATGAAAGAAAGGTCAATCCTACTTCATCCTCTTCCCCGAGTCAATGAGATTACGAAAGACGTTGACCGCGACCCCCGAGCTGCTTTTTTCCGGCAAGCCCACAATGGTCTCTATGTCCGCATGGCTCTTTTAAAAATGATATTAGCGCCTGAAAAATAACGCCTCGTCCAAGGAGTCCAAAAGGATTCCTTTTTCTTTTTGTTTTATCTACTATTGATTTTTAGATAAAATTTTGGTATAATTTAAAGAGTATTGGTATTATTGCCCTCGGGCTGTTAGAGTTTTTAAATCTAAATTTAAAAACTCTAACAGCCCTCGTAGCTCAACGGATAGAGCGGCTGGCTTCGGACCAGTAGGTTGGGAGTTCGAATCTCTCCGAGGGCGCCACTTGAGTCAAGTGACATTGGTTATTTAAGTTCCCGACTATGGTGAATGTAGCTCAATTGGTAGAGCTCCGTTGTCAGTTTTTCTTTAAAGAAGAAAAACTGACAAGTTGTGGATACCTGGCGGCGCCAGTCATTTTATTTTCTGGGTATGGTGAATGTAGCTCAATTGGTAGAGCTCCAGGTTGTGGACCTGGCGGTTACGGG
>CAZYLA010000017.1:0-8579 GCA_964648435.1 uncultured Candidatus Saccharibacteria bacterium | reverse complement strand
TTCGAGCCCCGTCATTCACCCCAGAAAATAAAATGACTGGCGCAAGGGGTTCGAGCCCCGTCATTCACCCCAGAAAATAAAATGACTGGCGCAAGGGGTTCGAGTCCCTCTAGTCACTCCAAAAAAAATAAGAACTGGCGCAAAGAACCGAAAAAACGACCCCACGGGGGTCGTTTTTTCGGTTCCAAATCAAATTAGCAGTGCTAATATGGCGAAAAAGGATTAATAAATTCTTTGGCAGTCTCTGTATAAATTCTCCTTTGACGCGCGTTGATTTCTGCTTTTACTCTTTCAAACTCGTCCTTTTTTAGTTGAAGCCGCTGAACATCCTCGACTACCAAACTAGTATCGGGTTCAGAAATTATCACCCTGTAAACACCTTGATAAGTAGTAAAGGCGATAAATAAAACCACTAAAATAAAAATTAGCCAGCCAAATATACCCAAGCGAGCCACTAATTTTAGCCAGAGGGAGCTTCCTTTAATTTTTCTTCCTAAGTTTTTTAAACTAATCTTCATTTACAATATATTAATTTTCAATATAAATGAGAATTTTTTCGTAGTATGTAGTATAATGAGATCCTTCGACTCCCCAGCCCTACTTTTGCGGCGACGCCGCAAAAGTAGGGCTGGGTCGCTCAGGATGACACTAAAGTTGGGTCTAAATAAACCCGGCCTTCAATTTCTGCTTCTATTGTCTCAATTGTTAAGGGAGTAACTTCTTCTCGCTCCTCTCCTTTCTTGTCTTCTTCATCTTCTTTATCCTCTACCCCCTCTTCACCTTCTATCGCTTCCTCCTCACCCTTTACCGCCTCTTCGCTTTCAACTTTCTCGGCACGCACTTCTGATTCTGTAATTTTAATGACTTTCATTTTCATTGAATCAACCTGAGTGTGATACTGAAGGTTCTCAAGATGAATTAAAAACTTGACGATATCAACAAACTCGCCCTGAAGTCTAATAGTATAAATTAAATATGGCAACATTTCTTTTTTCTTTTTGTCTTCTTTCTTTGAGTCTTTCTTTTCTTCTTCAAGCTCCACCGTCGCTTTTGCTTTTAAAAAATGGGAAACAGCTGCTTTTATCTCTTTCATATCCTTTTTGGGGAGACCCTCCCCTTCAGAAAAACCCTCAAATTCAAGCTCAAGATTATTATTCCTGGCAATTCCTTCTAAGAGTTCCACAAAATGAACTGCTTTTGTCGGTTCTGGCTCTAAGAATGGTGTGGGAATATTCTCAAATTCGTTTTTTAAAGTTTCAAAGTCGTTTGACAACTGAAAATAATAACCTTTTTGCTCGCCCATGAGTGCAAGAAGAGCTTTTTGGTTTTTAATCTCTTCGCCACTCTTTTTTACTTTTTTAAAAAGAGGAAATACAATTCCGCCAATTAAAATTACAAGAATTATTAAGCCTCCCAAAAGAATAAAATATATTTGTTTTTTTCTACTGATTTCCTTCATCACTTTCTTTTAAATAAAAAGTAAATTCAAAAATAACATTTTCTTTTGTAATAATATTTGAAAGCGGGGATTCAACCTGCCCGAAAATCTCGGATTGTTTTAAATTATTTTCAAGGGTTAAAACCGCATCTCTGCTTCTGGCTTCTCCTTTAATAAAAACGCTCTTACTCTCTCTTTTGAGGGCAAGTTCTTTTAATCTAAGATCAAGGGGAATTTCCCGACTTAAAGAAACTAAAACTTCAGACCAACGAACTTGCTCTTTCTGAATTTTATCTAAAGCAACTATTTTTTTATTTAAATTATTAACTCCTTCCTTAATTTCTTGAAGAGGAGAGGTGTCAGCTGCCGCTTCACGGTTTTTTATTTGTTCTTTAATGTCAGAAAGGTGATAGCTTAAAAATACCTCTGCGCCGATCAAAAAAAATATCAATGTCAGAATGCCTAAAAATACAATTAAAAAAAGAGAAAGGAGCTTTGCCCTTATAAACTGAAACTTAAGTTCCTCTTTTTTTGAAGTCGGGAGCAAATTAAGCTTAATCATATTGATAAAGATGATATTTTTTTAGGTTAGCGCCGCGCATCGCCAGACCAAGAGCGGTCACAAATCTAAAGACATGCTTAGGAGGGATTGGCATTTTTCTACTCCTTGCTTTTCTCTCTTGATAATCTGGAATAATATTTAGCCAGGGATTGCCCCACATAACTTTCGTCTTCAGCCGCAGGGCCAAATAATCAGCCAGGCCTGCAAGGCCGGAACCACCACCGCAGAGAAGAATAGTATTAATTTTATTACACTGGGGATAATGGCTGTGATAAAAATTAATGGCGTGTTCGATGTCGGCAGTTAAAGAAGCTAAAACCGGTTCAATAATCTCAAATACTTTACCTCCTCGCTTTGTTTTATCGAGACCGCAAGCAATTTTGATTGCTTCTGCCTCCTCTATGTCAGTACCTAATTTGACAGCAATCTCTTTTGTTAAAAGTTCTCCTGAAAAAGCAACGCTCGAAGTAAAACGAATTGCCCCTTTGTCGAAAATAATAAAACTTGTCCGTTTGCCGCCCATATCTGCAATTAAAACTGCTTTATCTTTAATTGTTTCATTGATTAAAACCCGCACTGTTGCCTGAGATTCAGCCTCAAAAACAAGCGGATTAAAACCAGCTTTGACAAGAGCATTATAATACGAATCAATTAGGGTTTTTCGACAAGCAGCAACAAGAACGCTAATCTTACCTTCTTTAGTTTCTAAAAACCCTTTTCTAGCTTTTTCTTTTGGGGATGCGGATTTTAAATAAGCTCTATCTTCTTCCAAGATCTGCCAATCAAAGTAAACATTCTCTATATTCACCGGGATATGCTGTTCGGTTTCCCACTGGACCGCTTCTTTAAGTTCTCTTTTTTCCATTTTTGGAAGTTCAATCACTCTTACAAAAGATTTTGCCTCAGGGACAGAAACAACTACATTTTTATTTTTAATTGAGCTAATCTGGCAACTTGAAACTACCTTTCTTAAGGCCTCAACAACTTTCCCTTCATCTTTTATCTCCCCGCCTACTAGAATTTCGCCAGGAATTGGAAGATAACAAAAAGACCTAACTTTAAAACCATCTTTCTTCTCTTCTAAAAGCGCGGCTTTAATTGAAAAGTCAGAAATGTCTAAACCAAAAGCTTCTTTGGGAACAGTAAAAAGAGACATAACTCTATTTAAATTCTAAATCCTAATATCTAAATCCTAAATTCCTCCCCCTCCTTAGTTTTTGTGAAACAAAAACTAAGGAGGGGGAGGAAGTCCCGCAGAACTGCGGGACAGGTGGGGGAGGATGTTTGGAATATTGGAACATTTGAATTTTGAATTTGTTTAGAGTTTAGGATTTAGAGTTTAGAGTTTGAATTCTAATCTCCTGGTTTAACCTCGTGCCATTTTGTTACTTGCCAGCTGCCACCAGGGCCAGTGGTAAATTCAACACTTTCAAGACCGGTCTCATATGTAATCTCGCAGTTCTCGTTAAGATGGATGCCTAGCCCAGTAATTTCTCTAATGCTGGCGCTATTACCGACAACAACCATTCCGTTGGGCGCGTAAAAGATGCCACTCTCGCTATTATTTCTGATATCAATTGCCGGGGCTGCGTCATCGAGAGAAAAATCAGTAGAAACAACAAGAAGATAGCTATCATCATCACCAGAACCTTGAACCTTCCCCCCATTTCGAAGCTCAACCTTGCCATCCGCTATTATTATACCACTTCTGTCTTCATAACCAGAAGTTAATCTTAAAGTAGCGTTATTTTCAATGATAATGCCACCAGTTACCCAAATAGGTCCTTCAATATAAACAGTATTTCCACCTTCTATTGTTAAATTACCATCTATTTTGTTTGGTCCAATTTTTTCGCCGTCTGAAGGGGTATAATCTCCTCCGCCTGTCGGTAAAAGACCACCGTCTGCAGCTTCAGTTTTCCAAAAACCAATGTCAATATCTGGAAAAGGTACCGACTCTGGAGGGCTATCTTCGTGATAAGTGCTACCGCTAACATCACAATCACTGATACTATCCGTATAGTAAGCATCTCCTTCAATAACACAGTTATCAAGAATATCGGCCTTGGCTTCACGGTCATCGGTAGTTTCTAGACAATCTGGGGGATCAGTACAATCACTGATAGTCACAGTATCAATTGTGCCCACCGCAATTGCGTTGCCGTAAACTATAGAATTATTTTTATTCACGCCTATAATATCACCATTAGAATAAATATTGCCATTTACTAGTGCATTATTATCAATGTAGAAATGGCCATTGCCTGCTTGAATGGCGTAAAAGAATGATTTCTCTGTACTTTGTATCGAAAGAGTGACTTCCTCTTTGCGAACTCGACCTTTTGAATCAGCTGTAGCCACGATATCTCTTCTATCATCATCAAGGGGTGGTGTGGTTATGCTCATTGAAACTGAACCTTCTTGAAAGTTAAGAATATAATCACCACTCGGATCATCATAGGAAGTGCTTTTGAGTCGAAAAATAGCATCTTCGAGGGCACCTTCAGCCATATAATAAGCTTTTGTAGAAGCAACCATGTCTCGAAGCTGTTTCATATCTGAAAGTGCAAGGGCACCTAAACTTATTATTATCACACTCATAATGCCTAACAGGAAAAAAACTGTAATCAGCATTGAAAAACCGCTTTCTTCTTTGGTTTTTTCTAAAATACTTAGACCCATCAATATTTTTTAAGTTTTTAATGTTTTATACTTGCTGTTGTAAGCAGAGTTGTTTCTGCTCTGTACTCAGATTTCGTGGGCTCACCCTTTTGTTTCACCGTAATCTCTATTTGGAGACTAGTCGGTATATTATAAGCATTAAAAGCAAGGTCTTTTATATGGAACTTGGTTACTTCTACATCATCACTTGTTATTGGCTCTGCCTCGAGACCTTCTCTTTTAATATAAAGACGGGAGTCGGCTGAATTGAGGTATAAATCTATATAAGTTGTTGTCTCGCCCGTTGGAGTAAGCACCGCGGTCTCTAAACTAAGATATCCTGCATCATCGTCAAACACTGAAGGACAAGTTGAACAAGCGTAAACACTTTCTGCGTTTTCAATTTCAAAAATAACTCTTCGAAGAGCATAATCAGCGTTTTCCCAAACCTTCCGGTGAATCTCTGCTTTTTTCTGCGCTCTAATAAGCCCGGTTAAAAAATTAACTGCCACCACTAAAAGGATAGCTAAGATACTAATGTAAAAAATTATCTCAACGAGAGTAAACCCTGATTTTTTCTTTTTTAATCTCAAGTTCATTTCCAATTAGCTAAATATGTCACTAAAGTTGCCTCCTTGGGCCAGGACTCGCTTGGGGGACCCAAACAGCCACCACTGTATTCAATGCCGCCCCAGCAGTATCCCCAATGGGGCTCATCTTCAGGCGGCACTGGCCAGTAAACACTCGAAACAATTCTAAGAGTGTCGTCATCTTTATAGACATCTGCTTCACCGCAGTTAATATCATCATCAGGCTGTGTATCAATATCGTCATTGTCAATCTCACCACTTGAATAATACCGGCAAACCTCTTTTATTTCTACGCGACGGTAATAAAAATCATCAATTTTCTCCGTGCCGTCTTGAAAAATCCACTGGTCACTCTGAATAACCGGATGATTGTACTTATTGCTTGTATATGATTTTAAAGTATTATAATCCCTATCGCGGACGCTTCTTGCTGCAGCAATTCCTTCCTGGGCAAGACCTAAAGCAATCACTCTTCTTTCTCCTTCGCGACTAATAATCGTTATTGTAGAAAGAAATTGACTCATTGAGGCGCTCACAATACCCACCAGGCCAATAGCCACTAAAATTTCGACCAAACTAATCCCTTTTTCTTTTTGAAACTCTTTTTTCATAAATTAAGATTATTGAACATACATCTCAATATCGCTGTCATCACCTTTTGTGGCTACAGAATCAGCGTCATAAGAAACAATAATGACACTATCTGAAGCGTCGCCATCGCCATTTAAATCCCTTAGAGAAATAGTAAGCGGCCGCGTATTAAACCGCTCATCACGATGAATACAAAGAGTTGCGGAAGAGGAATCTAAAGAATGAGTGTGAATCTTCAAGCGTTGTTCTTCGTCATTCACCGTAATAATATCAGACCAGCTAAACTCGTCTTCATAGTAATAGTCTTGAAAAGATACATCACGCGTCACGCCATCACTTGTAAAATCAAGCCGTAGAATACCTGTCTGAGTTATATTCTTACTAATTTCAAAATGAAGATGCCGCGAATTGTCAGTAGAAGAAACAGCTTCCCCTACTTCAATAGCACCAACGCGTTCAATAGTAATGGTCTCTGACATCGAATTGTCTTCTTTATTGCAAACCTTAACAATGCCGCTAATTTTATCATTCACTCCTTTTAAATATTGATAATAAACACCTGATACAGAAATCCCACCAATTTTCTCTAAATTGATCTCACAAAATTCTAAATTTTTGGAAAGAGAATGAGCTTCGTTGTCTGCACTTGAAGAATCATAGCCTTCGTCTGGATCCGCGGTCAGGTCAACTTTATAAAGAATATACTGCTCATTATCAAAGTGAACGCCCCACCGGGAAGCGCCTTTTGAAGCAATGGTTCTGCTTTGGGCCTCGGCAAGCGCTTTTTTAACTTCTTGAGCCCCCATTCGAATTTCCACTCCCCGTTGATAGTGCTGAAAACCAACATAAGTTATCGTCGCTAAAATAGCAATTATTACAATGGTAATAAATATTTCGACTAAAGTATAACCTTTTTGTGTAGACATTCTCATATAGGTTACAACAATCTTAAAATGACAGCGGAAGCCGTCATCCCGCCTCAGTTTTTGCGGCCTTAGCCGCAAAAACTGAGGCGGGATTTAGAAATTATGATTTAGGATTTAGGATTTTTTATTATATCTGACCCATTAAAGAATAAATTGGGGAAATAATCGAAACTGCCATAATGGCAACTGCAATTCCAACAATAATCATTAAGACCGGCTCAATAACTGAAGAAATATTTTTCATTTGCTGGTCAGTCTCGGCTTCATAAAAATCAGCTAGTTTAGCTAAGATATCATCCAAACTCCCTGTCTCTTCGCCAACAGTAACCATTTGAAGAACAAGACCAGAAAAAAGATTAGGGTATTTTTCTAAGGCCTCACCAAGATTTACCCCTTTTCTAACCTTTTTGCTTGAATCTTTAAGAGCTTCTTGATAGTAGATATTTTTAAATGTTGTTGAAATAACTTTCAGCGACTCGACAATCGGCATTCCGCTTTTTACGAGCAAACTTAAGTTCCGCGCAAAATTTGTAATGTTAATCCGCATTGACATTCCTTTAATATAAGGCGTTTTTAAAATTATTTTGTGCCAAATTTTTTTACCAAGATTAGTAGACAGAAACCATTTTAGCCAAATTATAAAAATTACAAAGCCAATTAGAAAAAAATACCAGAATTCATTGAAAAATTTTGTAAAGCCGATAAGTATTCTTGTAGTTAGGGGTAACTCAATTTCAAATCCTTCAAAAATATCAACCAGTTTAGGCACAACAAAAATCATCATTGCTGTCCCAACACCAATCATTGCCAAAACAACTATTAGCGGATAAATCATCGCTCCTTTAACCTTGCTTTTTAAATTATGCGATTTCAGCATTTGAAGCGCAAGAAGATCTAAAACTTCTCCCAGGTTTCCACCGAGCTCCCCAACCTTAACCATACTGACATAAAGCGGTGAAAAAACTTTTTGGGCGGCCAAACTCTCGGCAAAAGATTTCCCACTCTCAACATCGTCTTTGACACGGGAAAGTAGTTTTTTAAATCTTTTGCTGCGGGTTTGTACTGAAAGAATAGCCAGCGCCCTTGTAAGCGAAAGACCAGATTTAAGCATAATTGAAAGATGCCTCGTAAAAAGTAGCTTTTCTATTGCCGGGACACCAAAAAGATCAGTAATATTCAGTAAAGCAAATTTTCTCTTTGGCTCAATCTCGCGAGAAAAGGTTAAAATAAGACCCCTATCTCGAAGGCGACGTGCCAAAGAGTTCTTAGAAACAGCATCAAGAATGCCTTGTTTAATTTCCCCCTCCTTTGTCCGCGCAGTGTATTCAAATTGAGGCATTGGATATTAAATTTTACTTTTTAAGAGAAATTGGCCGGGGATGTTAGATAAACATATAAACCTGATAAATAAATGGGGTATGGCGAGGAAACGAGTAGCCAAATTGAGGCATTGGATATTAAATTTTACTTTTTAAGAGAAATTGGACAGAAATTATGGAAGAATCCTTACATCGCAAAGGAACGAGTAGCTTCAATTACCAATTTTCAATATCCTGCCTTCGGCGGGACTTGATGAGCTTGAGCTCATCAAGTTTGGAAATTGTAAATTGAAAATTGAAAATTTATTCTAACGATACTCTCAACACTTCCTCAATAGTCGTGACTCCTTGGATTGCCTTTATCATGCCGTCTTGGATCATGGTCAGCATTCCTGTTTTTTCAATTGCCGCCGTCTCCAGTTCTTCACTAGTTATTTTCTTAGAAAGCATATCTCCAATCTCCTCAACAACTTCTAAAACTTCAAAAATGCC
>CAZYLA010000016.1:0-14308 GCA_964648435.1 uncultured Candidatus Saccharibacteria bacterium | reverse complement strand
CTATCCTGGGGCTGGAGAAGGTCCCAAGGGTTTGGCTGTTCGCCAATTAAAAGGGTACGCGAGCTGGGTTCAGACCGTCGTGAGACAGGTCGGTCCCTATCTGCCACAGGCGTTGAAATTTGAGGGGTTTTCCTTCTAGTACGAGAGGACCGAAGGGAACAGACCTCTGGTGTGCCAGTTGTCCTACCAAGGGCATTGCTGGGTAGCTATCGTCTGGTGTGGATAAGCGCTGAAAGCATCTAAGCGCGAAGCCCTCCCCAAGATAAGATTTCTTAGATTGGTCGAAGATGACGACCTTGATAGGCTCTAGGTGTAAGTCCTGTAAAGGATTTAGCCGAGGAGTACTAATAAATCGTTCTTAATTAACCTATCTGAATTGGCTAGCAATTAGTGGTTGGTAAGCCCCCACCTTTTGGCGGCTAAAATCCGCCAAAAGGTGGGGGCAGCTGTCAACCAACAGCTTATAGCTCCTCTGAACTTAAAAAGCTTAATCGACTTTGCGTTTCATCTCGCCTTTGTTTTCTCAGGAGCAGCACGGCGAGATGAAAAAAGGGATTAGGTGCCCGAGTTGCGGGTTGTTCTGGGCAACCGTAGTTTATGGGGATGGTCATCCCTCCTGCCATCTGGTTCCTGATTTTAGGAATCACGCCTAATCCCCGCTTTTTTCAGAATCACCAAAAAGAAGCTTTTAAGGGTTAGATTTTAAAATCTTTTTTCTGGTGATTTTAGCGGCAGGGCAACACCTCTTCCCATCCCGAACAGAGTCGTTAAGCCTGCCAGCGCCGATGGTAGTATCTCCTTATGGAGCTGCGAGAGTAGGTCATTGCCGGAATCAATTAAAAACCATTTTGAATTCTTCAAAATGGTTTTTAATTGTCCTGAGCGACGACCCCGCAGTACTGCGGGGGAGGAGTCGAAGGATCACCTTGTTTTTAGAAAGGGCTTTTTTAATTTGAATGGGGCCCTTCGACTTCGCCCCGAAGCGAGTTCGGGGTTCCGCTCAGGGTCAAAAATTCCCCGTCACCGACAGGGAATTTTTGACTTTTTTCGCTAACCATAGTAAAATTTTAATACATGGTATATAATAATCCAATAGGGTGGTGGGTTGGCCGAGTGGTTTAAGGCGTCGCTCTCGAAAAGCGATATCTCATTTCTGGGATCGCAGGTTCGAATCCTGCACCCACCGCCATGTACCGAGTCCTGATACATGGCACCACCATAAACTATTAATCAAAAATATATATTGAAATCTATAATTTATTACCATTAGCCATTAGCCATTTACAAATAACATGAACCAAATCTCACAATTTATTTCTAATTATACTGATCTGATTTTGATTGGCTTTCTTTTAGTTTTAATTCTTCTTTTTATTTGGCTTCTTTTTATCTGGTTTTCCTTAAGAAAATTTAAGCGGCTTCAGCGGGAAATGTTCCGAGGAGTGACTAAAAAAGATTTGGAAGAAGTTCTTCTTTATCATACTAAAAAGCTTGAGGGAAATAGCAGAGATATAAAAGAGATAAAAGACCGCCTCCAGAAAATCGAAGGAGACCTCAGAATTAGCATTAAAAAAATTGGCGTTGTTAGATTTAATCCATTTAAAGACACCGGCGGCGACCAAAGCTTTTCAATTGCTCTTCTTGATTCTAATAATGATGGCTTTGTTTTAAGTAGTTTATATGGCCGCAATGAAAACCGGATTTTTGCAAAACCAGTGAGGGGTGGAAAATCAGATTTTAAACTTTCTGCGGAAGAAGAAAAAGCAATTAAGAAAGCAACTGCTCGTTTCCTAAAAATGTAAAGATCTCTTTTGATTTTCATAGGAAAACTTATTTCTTTTTTAACGTCCCCATTATGGCGATTAGATTAAGACAACTTGCTCAGGAACTTGGAACAACCGAAGAAAATCTTCGGGATTTTATTGTTTCGCTTAATATCGGCGTTGACAAATTTGCTAAAAAAATCGACCGCAAAAAAGTAAAAATTATTAAAAAGGCTTTTTTAGAAAAGAAGGAAAAAGAATTAACCTCTGAGGAAAAAACAGAGCCAAAAGAAAAGAAAAAAGTTGAAATTCCTGAAGTGTTGTCAGTTAAGGAGTTGGCAGAAAAAATGAGCTTACCAGTAGTAGTCGTGATTAAAGAACTTATGAAGAACAAAATTTTTGCAAGCCAAAATGAAGAAATTGATTTTGAAACAGCGGCAGTGATTAGTGAAGACCTTGGTTTTAAAGTCAAACGCTCAACTGCCAAAATTGAGGAAGGAACAATTACTCAAAAAGAACTTCAGGATATTTTAGAAAAAGAGGACCCCGCCAACCTTAAAGCCCGGCCACCGGTTATTGTTTTAATGGGTCACATTGATCATGGAAAAACTTCTCTTCTAGACACCATCAGAAAAACTAAAGTAGTTGAAGAAGAGGCCGGGAAAATTACGCAGGCAATTAGTTTTTGTCAGGTCAAAAAGAAAGGAAAACTTTTAACTTTTATAGACACACCGGGTCACGAAGCGTTTACCAAAATGCGAGAGCAGGGAGCTTTAATTTCTGATATTGTGATTTTAGTGGTAGCGGCGGATGATGGTGTTAAGCCCCAAACCAAAGAAGTAATTAATCATGTCCAAAAGAAAAAAATCCCTTTGATTGTAGCAATTAATAAAGTTGATAAAAAAGATGCTGATATTGAGAAGGTTAAGCGCGAGCTTGCCGAGAATAATGTTCTTTGTGAGGGTTTTGGAGGAAAAACAGTTTGTTTGCCTGTGTCTGCGAAGACAAAGAAAGGAGTTGATGAACTTCTTGATATGGTTATCTTAGCTGCCGAAGTTGAAAAGACACAAGCGAATCCGGAAAGACCGGCCTTGGGGACAGTCCTTGAGTCTCATCTTGATAAAAACAAAGGGCCAGTGGCAATGGGAATTGTTCAGACAGGAATCATTAAAGAAGGCGACAGTGTAGTGAGTGGCCGCGTCTTTGGTACTGTTAGAAGGATGGAAGATTTTCGAGGTAAAAGTATAAAAGAGGCCTTAGGGGGGACGCCAGTTCTTATTTTCGGTTTTAATGATGTCCCCGAAGTTGGTGATGTCTTTCAAGTTGTTGCTGAAAAAGGAGTAGCCCGCAAAAAAGCTCTTCTTGGAATTAGAAAAAAAGAGGCCAGAGAACGAGGTCGAGCGGGTAAATTTAGTTTAGAAGAGATTTCTCATAAAGTTAAAGAGAAAAAAATTAAGAAACTTCCTCTTATTATTAAAGCCGACAAAAAAGGTTCTTTAAAAGCAATTTTGGATACCTTAAAAACTTTTAAAACAGAAGAAGTTGAACCATTTTTCTTAGTGAGTGAAGTTGGGGATGTTAATGAATCGGATGTGAGAAGCGCCGCAAAAGAAAATGCCTTCCTTATTGGTTTTAAAGTGGGAATTATGCCGGTGGCAAAAAAACTTGCGGAAAGAGAAAAAATAGAGATTAAAATCTTTGAAGTTATTTATGCCCTAGTTGAATACGTTAAAGAAAAATTAGAAGAAACTTTGCCTAAGAAGAAGATTGTTGAGGAATTGGGAAAATTAAAGGTTTTAAAAATTTTTATGACCGGTAAAAAGAAAATGATTGTTGGTGGTAAGGTTACAAGCGGTAAAGCGGTCTTAAAATGTTTAATCCGGGTTAAGAGAAAAGGCGAGTTTATTGGTAAGGGCGTTCTTGCTCAACTTCAGCAAAATAAGAAAGATGTTAAAGAGGTAAGGACCGGCAATGAAGCTGGCATTTCTTTTGAGGGAGATGCTGAGATTCAAGAGGGAGACATCCTCGAGTTTTATCAGGAAAAAGAGCAAGAGAGAAAACTATAAGAACTCATTGAAAAATCAGAAATCAAATAGCAAAAATACAAACCAAAAATCAAAAAGTTTTTAAATCTTATTATGTCTCGGCGGATAGAAAGAATAAATCAGCTTATCAAGAAGGAACTCGGCAGAATTTTTCTAGAGGAGTTTGATTTACCGCGTGATATTCTTCTTACAGTGATGAAAGTGGAGACAACACCTGATCTCTTACAAGCTAAAATTTGGTTAAGTGTTTTTCCTGATTCAAAAAGAAAAGAAATTTTTAAGATTCTTGATAAAAAGAAGTCAAAGATCAGGCGATTCCTTGGTAAAAAGATCGCTTTAAAAATAATGCCTCGACTTGAGTTCTTGGTTGATAAAAGCGAGGAGAAAAGAGACACAATAAATCGTCTTTTAAAAGAAATTAAAAATGGTACCAAAAAAACTTAGAGAAAAGCTTCGAAATATAATCTTTCTTATTGAGAGAAGTGGCAATGTTTTGATTTTGACTCACGAGAGGCCTGATGGGGATGCAATTGGTTCTTCTCTTGCGTTAAGAGAAGCTCTTAGAGAGAAAGGAAAAAGGACAAGTGTTTTTATTCCTGATAAAGTTCCACAGAACCTTAGATTTTTACCGGAAAGTGAAAAAATTGTTCAAAAGGTTGAGCTGTCTCTTTTTGACCTTGCGATTTTTTTAGACAGCGGTAACCTTAGAAGAAGTAGGATGCTTGAAAGAATTAAAAACGCTCGCTTGACATTTATTAATATCGACCATCACCCTCAAGAATCACCAGAAGGAGATATTTCGTTAGTTGATAGTTCTTTTGGGGCAACCGCAGAAATTATTTATTACCTCTTAAAAGAAGCAAAGGCGAAGATTACAAAAAAAATAGCCCTTTTTCTTTTGACAGGTATTTTTACAGATACGGGCGGTTTTCAGCATGCAACGACAACTCCCCTCAGCTTTAAGATTGCCTCAGATCTTCTTTTAAAGGGGGCGCGTTTAGATAAAATCGCGAGACACACTAATCAAGATAAAAGTTTGGCCGCCCTTAGAATTTGGGGCAAAGCGATTCTAAGAGCTAAAAAAGATCCGGTTTCCAAGGCTATTAGCTCCTTCATTAACAAGGAAGACCTTGAAAGAGCCGGTGCTTCCTTGGAAGACCTTTCAGGGGTGGCAAATTTAATTAATTCAGTAAGCGGGGCTAAATTTGCCTTGCTCTTAACTGAATATGAGAAAAATCGGGTAAAAGGAACCTTAAGAAGCAGTTATTTTGGAGGGGCTAATGTAAAGAGAATTGCGGAAATTTACGGCGGTGGTGGTCATCCTTTTGCCTCTGGCTTTGAGATTAAAGGCCAAGTTAAAGAGAGTCAAAGAGGCTGGAAAATTATTATTAAGAATAAATAATTTTAAATGAATATTCTATTTTTTGGTGATGTTGTTGGCCGGCCGGGCCGTGAGGCGCTCGTAAAAATTCTGCCAAAATTAAAGAAAAAATACGAGGCCGATTTTGTAATTGCCAATGGTGAAAATTTGGCTCATGGCAGGGGAATTACAAAAAAGACCGCTTCTTTTGTGCTCAAAAACGGGGTTGATCTTTTAACCGGCGGCAATCACATCTTTGCTCAAGAAGAAGGCCTCTCTTTGCTTGCGGATAAAGAAGTCCCTATTATCCGGCCGGCAAATTATAAAGAGGGAACACCAGGAAAGAGTGAATTTATTTTAAAAAAGGAAGACAAGAAAATTTTTGTTTTTAACTTAATTGGAAGAGTGTTTATGAAAGACGAGGTTGATTGTCCGTTTAGAAAAGCAGATGAAATCTTAGAGCGGGTTAAAAAAGAAAAATTTCAGGCAGTGATTGTTGATTTTCATGCCGAAGTGACAAGCGAGAAAAAAGCAATGGGTCATTATCTTGCTGGCCGGGTGAGTGCTTTCGTCGGCACCCATACCCATATTCAGACAAATGACCCGATGATTTTAAAGGAAAAAACGGCTTACATTACCGATTTAGGTATGGTCGGGGTAGCTGATTCTGTTTTAGGAGCTGACAAAGAAAGAGTCCTCGCTCAATTTTTGTATAATGAACCGTTTCGCTATGAAATTTCCGAAGAAGGGGAGGTTGAGATTGACGGTGTTTTTTTAAAAATTGAAAAAAGTAAAACAACTCAAATTAAAATAATTAAGGAATTTGTTAGTTGAAAGGAGGTGACCAAATATGAAAATGACAAAGGATCAATTAATCGAAAAAGTGGCAGGCAAGGTGGATCTTTCCCGTTCAAAAGTTGAAGAAGTTCTAAATGAAACTTTGGACACTATTTCCAATGTTTTGGTTGACGGTGGCGAAGTTCGTTTAACTGGCTTTGGAACATTCAAAACAATGAAACGAAGCGCACGAAAAGGGGTTAATCCTCAGAATCCCTCAGAAAAAATAGATGTTCCTGAAGTGACGGTTCCCAAGTTTAGAGCCGGCAAGACCCTAAAAGACGCGGTCAAGTAGTAGTTTTTATAAGATTTTTAAATAAATTGTTCTCTTTGCCCCGCAGTCCTGCGGGGCAAAGGGCACTCTGCCCTTTTGAAAATGTCTGGATGTTGCACTTCGGAGTAGAATGTACCCAGACATATTTGACAAAAAAAATTAGCTGTGCTATAATAAAAATACAGGGTGATGAAATTATGCATTGCCCTTATATTTTTGTATATTTTTGCTTTAAATAAAACAAAAACCAATTATTAAAAAGGAGAAAGTACTATGCTAAAAACAAAAACAAAGCTTTTAAAGAAAGCCCCAATTTTGCTTGGCGGTTTTTTTGTTGCCCTTGGGCTTTTTTTAGCAAGCCAGGCGCAAGCGGTTGATGTAAAAGAAACTAAGGATAAGGCATGGATTAGAACACAAGTTAGAAAAGTTCAATTAACTAAGGTTACAAAAAGTCGTGATGCTATTAAACGGCTTAGAACTAATAGCACTTTAAAAGCAGCTCTTTCTTACAATCTTGTTGAGAAGCTTAAGTGGGGAGATATAAAGCCATACACATTAAAAGATTACGATACCAATATGATTACTGCTACTTATAAGTATGGTGGCTATAAATATAAAGACAAGGTTGTGGCGGTTGCAGCGCCAAAAAGCAAAACCATTTATCTTATTCACTGCCAAATTGATGAGAAATATTACAAGCGTTATCATCCTCAATGCGAGGCCTTTATCCAGAGCTTTGATAAGAAAAATTTTCCTTTTAGAGCAACGAGTAAAACAGCTAAGGTAAGCAAGACTCCTGATGTTGCTGAACATGATGTCATTGAAGATATTAAATCTGATCTTTTGATGCGTGCTTGGCGAGTTGATTATTCGGAAAACCCCAAGAAAACTTCAGCAATGAATCTTGCTAATGACGCTTCTGGAAACACGGCAGTAAGAGAGGCAATTGTGAAAGATATTTTAGGGCTTAGTAGTCATACTAATATGCACAAAGTGAAATTCGACCATGGCGCTAGGGCAAAGAAATATCTTTTTGCAGATCCTGAAAAAGCCCAGTATGAGGCGGCTTATCTGACAGTGAACTTTAGTGATGGCTATGATAAAAGAAGAGCAAAAATTGTTTTTGTTAATTTCAAAGACAAAAAGCAAGCAATTGCCTTGTCTGGCGACACACCAGTTGTTGCTTTTAACGCTTACTCTCCTATCATTGAATCATTTTTCCAGGACTATGAAGCCGACCACTTCTCTCTAAGGCCAATGCAGCGAAATTAAAAAACAAGTCAAAATAAAACCAAAATCGAGCTTTAAAAGCTCGATTTTGGTTTTATTTTGGGCAGCTATCAATGTCGTTTTATAGTTTGAACTAATTCTAAATAAAACGACGTCATTAATAACGTCGTTTTATTTAGGAGCGGGTGAAGGGAATCGAACCCTCGTTGCCAGCTTGGAAAGCTGGTGCACTACCACTATGCTACACCCGCAATTATTTTGGAGGTTTTACGTTTTTAAAATCAAAGAGATATTTTTTTAAATCAACGATGTAAGTATCTTCTTCTTTTTTAACTTTTATTCCTTCTTTTCGAAGTAAACTTGCTTGGAGTTTGGCGGTGAATTTTGGATTAACTATTGAAAGTTGGCCGCGGGAATTGATAACGCGCTGCCAGGGACAAGAAGTATTACTAGGCAAGGCACGGAGGGCAAAGCCGACTGCTCGGGCGGCCCGCGGGGAGTAAATTAAAGAGGCAATTTGGCCGTAAGTAGCGACTTTGCCTCTGGGAATTTTTTTGGTTATAAAATAAACTTTCTTATAGAAGTTCATCTCTGCCTATTTTTCATCCTTAAAGGGACGGAGAAAGTAGCTAGCAATTACAATCAGTGTTAGGCCAATAATAATAGCCGCGCCTGGGGTTATAAACCACTTGCCCCACTCTATTAAAGCATAGCCAACAAGAATCATCCCGAGAATATTCAGAAAAAAAGTCAACAAATTCCGGGGGCCTTTAAAGATGTCAATAATTTGGTTTTTGAACTCTTTTTTTTCTTTCTTGTTCATGTTTTCATTTTCATTATAGCTAAAACAAGGATTTTTAGCAATAGAAATAGTGGCCACCCAGGTGGCCACTATTTTAAAAATACTAGATTTAATATTAGGATTAATTCTAGTATTATTTTATTATTTAAAAAATGGCTTGCTATGTACCCGAGGAGCGGAGCCCTGTAGTAGAGCCATGCTTCACTACAGGGCGGAGCGACGAGTGGTACATGGTCAGAGCGATCCCAGCACCAATTTTGCGAGTATGCTGCTCTTCGAATATTTCGCAAAATTGGTACGGGGCGAGCTGGACTCGAGCCCCAATCGTTCTTTAAAATCAAATGGTCGGGGCGACTGGACTCGAACCAGCGACCCCCGCCTCCCAAAGGCGGTGCTCTAGCCAACTGAGCTACGCCCCGTTTACCCTCCCCAATTTTTGGACTTCGCGCCTTCGGCGCGAAAACTTGCGAAGCAGTCCAAAAATTTGGGAGGGAATCGTGATTATATTATAGCGGGAAAATAAGGGCTTGTAAAGCCCTGATAAAGAGTTTTAGCAGTGCTAAAACTCTTTATCAGGGCTATTTTTCAATAATTTTTTAAAGTGGTATAATATTAGATAGAAGGAGTCCTTTAACTTCTAATCTTTAAAGTATTTCAAGGAGAGATGAAAAACAAAGATAAAAACAAAAAAAAAGAAATAAGCTTGATTACCTATCGAAAGAGGAGTATTTTTGAAAATCCTGCCTTTCTTTTTGTTATCCTTGGAGTTTTGACGATTTCCATTATGGTTGGAACTTATGTTGTAGCGAGTCATTATCAGGAGCCAGAAATAGTCATTATCAGTATTACCCTTGAGGCAGCACTTATGGTTTTTGTTGGCGGCCTTATTATTAAAAGCGTTGACCGTCTTGCCTTAGCTGATGAAATTAAGAGCGAATTTATTTCGATTGCCTCACATCAACTGAGAACTCCCCTCTCAGCTCTTGGTTGGTCACTTGATTTTTTATTAAAAGGTAAAGCTGGGAGCTTAACAACTGACCAGCTTGAGCTTTTAAACGCAATGAAACAAAGCAGTCAAGGAATGAATAAGCTTGTTAATGATCTTTTGAATGTTTCCCGAATTGAGATGGGAAGAATAAGACTTTCACCGACTGAATTTTCATTAATAAAATTAATTAGAGAAATTATAGAAGAATACAGATATTTTGCTAAAGCATCCAATATTTCTTTAAATCTTAATGTTAAAGAAGATATTCCCAGTGTTTTTTGTGACCGCGATTACATCAAACAAGCCCTTACTAATATTTTAGACAACGCCATAAAGTACACTGAAGACAAGGGTCGGGTTGATATTTCAATTTCTCGTGAGGACTCAAAGGTTCTTGTAGAAGTAAAAGATACCGGTGTCGGTATTCCTAAAGAAGATCAAAAAAGAATTTTTCAGAAATTTTTCCGAAGTAAGAATATAATGAGAACCCAGACAGCTGGCTCCGGACTTGGTCTTTATATTACCAGAGCGATTATTAAAGAAAGCGGCGGCAAAATTGGATTTATAAGCAAAGAAGGTGTGGGCACGACTTTTTGGTTTACCCTCCCTATTGCAAAATGATAGGTTACACCAAAGATTTTTGGTATGAGAGTTTAGAATTGCGAATTACGGCTACTCGTTTTCTAGAATTCTAGAAGTGGCTGAAGGACTCTCTTGTTTTCGATAGGCAAGTTCGTTTTTCTTTTTGAAGCCCCCTCTTTTATAAGGATTAAGTTTATCTTTTTAGCCTAGTAGAATTGGTGCGGGGTGAGAATCAAGTACAAATTATCATTAATTATAAAGACATGATTAAAGAAAAAAAGACAGTCCTTATCATTGAAGATGAGCAAACACTTCTTAAGCTTCTTCAGAAGGCCTTTGAAAAAGAGGACATTAAAACCCTAATTGCCCTTGATGGCGAGAAAGGAATTAATTTAGCAAGAAAGGAGAAACCGGATTTAATTCTTTTAGACATTATTCTGCCTAAAAAAAGCGGCTTTGATGTTTTAGAAGAATTAAAAGCCGATGCTGAAACAAAAAATATTCCGGTTGTTGTTTTAACTAATCTTTCTGAAGTGGTTGATGTCGAGAAAGTTTTGGAGCTTGGAGCAGTTACTTATTTAGTAAAATCAAGCTATAAACTTGAGGAGATTGTTGAGAAAGTAAAGGATATGCTGAAATAGACACGAATTACGAATTAGGAATTACGGACCACGAATATGCCGAAAAGATAAAATCTTTTACGGATTTAAAAGCCTAGAGAGAGGGCCACAAGCTGGTTTTAATGATTTATGAAGTTACGAAAAAATTCCCTAAAGAATAACTATTTGGATTAGTAATGCGATTACGACGAGCGGCTATTTCTTTTGCTTCTGATATTGCTGAAGGATTTAGCAGAGCTTCTTATAAAGATAAAGAGAAATTGCAATTTTATTTTAGGATACTAGGTTCACTTACAGAGACACAGAATCAATTGATAATAGTAAGAGATGTTGATTATATAACTAAAGAAGAATTTGATAAGCTTGCGAAACGGACAATAGAAGTTAGTAAAGTCGCTAATGGCTTGATTAAAAAATCAAAAACCGTAATTCGTAATTCATGCTTCTTAAACAGAACAATTTGCTATCAGAAAAAGAGCTAGATAAGTTGCTTTTAGATGCTTCAATTATAGAGAAAGAAGAACTTGAGGCATTAAGAAAAGAAAGCAAGAAACTAAAAAAGCCGCTGAACGAGCTTCTTTTTGAGCGGAATTTTGTTTCCGAGAAGTATCTTGCAAAATTAATCGCTGATTTTTTAAAGGTGCCTTTTGTTGATTTGAGTTTAGTTAAACTTAAGAAATCCATTCTTGATTTGGTTCCAAAGAGAATTTGCAAAGAAAAAAGGGTTATTCCTTTTTCTAGAGAAAAGGACAAACTTTTTCTGGCAATGGTAAATCCGAAAGACCAGCAAACGGTAAGGATAATTCAAGATTTAACCGGTCTGGAAGTTGTTACTTATCTTGCTTCAGAAAGGCAGATCACTCGGGCTCTTTTTCAACTTGAGAGAAATATCCGCGAAGAATTTAAGAAGATTATTCAAAAAAGCTTACCCCACTTTACTTCTAAAAAAGCGTGGGGTAAAAAGGAAATTTCAAAGAAGCCAAGGGGAGAAAAAGCGATTCGAGAAATTGTTAACGCGATTTTGGAATTTGCGATTTTTGAACGCGCCTCTGAAATTTTAATTGAGGAAGTAGAAAAAAATATCCTTGTTTGTTTTCGGATTGACAGTATCTTGAGAGAGGTAACCATCTTACCTAAAAAATTATTTTTGCTTATTGTAAAATATTTTCAAAAGCAACTTGATATTCCTGTCAAAGAGAAGAATTTTAAGGGGTCATTCTGTTTTAAAATAGGTAGAGAATCTTTTCTTTTACCTCTGTCAGTAAATAACTCGTTTTTAAAGAGAATCAAGGTTCTTGTTCCCCAAGAAGAGTATTTAGAATCAGGACTTGCAGAACTTTCTCTTTTTCCTATTGACATTGCGCGAATAAAAAAGAGCTTTAAAAAGCCAGAAGGGATGGTAGTGATTGCGGGACCGGAGCATTCTGGTAGGACAACTCTTTGCTACACTTTTTTGCGACTCTTAAACCAAGAAGAAAAAAATATTTGTACTTTAGAAGACTCTGTTAGGGAAAGTATTGATCGGATAACCCAGATTGATAAAAGTTTTTTAAAAGACATTTCAGAAATAGATACAGTAAAAGCTATTCTTAATACAAATCCAGAGGTTGTTATTATCGAAGGACTCTCTGACAGCCAAGCATTAGAAGAGCTTGCCCTTTATTCACAAGTGGGAAATTTAGTTGTTTTAAAGATTGGCGCAGAAGGCGTCTTTGAAGCCCTTTTGAACTTACTTAATCTTACTGGAGAAGAATATTTGGGTGCTTTGGGGCCAAAGCTTCTTATTGCGGGAAGATTAGTAAGAAGAATTTGTCCTTTTTGCAGTGAAGAGGAGATTCTTACTAAAGAAACCAAAGAAGAACTGAAAGCATTAGCCGAAGGAATCGATCTCAAAAAATTTTTTGAAAAAAAACCAAGGTTTTATTCAGGGAATGGCTGTTCCCAGTGCTATTTTACGGGCTTTCAAGGACAGATAGGTATTTTTGAGGTTCTTGAGATTGACGAGTTACTCCAAAAAGATCTTAAGCGCGGCGCTCCTCTGTCAGTTATTAGGGAAAAAGCTCGAAAGAAAGGATTTACATCTCTTTTTGAAAATGCCCTCCAAAAAGCCGCAGCAGGTGAGACATCGCTAAGAGAGATTATAAGAATTTTAAAATGACAGCTTTGCTGTCATTTCGACACCAGATTTTGCACTTAGTGCAAAATCTGGTGTCGAAATTTAGAATTTAGGATTTAGAAATTAGGATTTATAATAATATGCTTATCCAGCCAGAAAAATTAAAAAACATTCTTTTAAAAGAGAATATTGTCAATTCAAAAAAGCTTTCAGATGTTCTGAAAGAAGTTGAAACTACAGGGTTGTCTCTTGAAGAAGTTTTAGTAAAGAAAGAGATTCTTAAGGAGAAGGAGCTTTATCAGATTTACGCCAGAGAACTTGGTATTCCTTTTGTTGATCTTTCCAAGGAAGTTGTACCTAAAGATATCTTAAAGATAATTCCGGAGCCAACCGCAAGACAATATAATATTGTTGCCTTTGAGAAAGATAAACAAAGTTTAAAGGTAGCCATGCTCGATCCGAAAGACATCCAAATTCTAGAATTTTTGAAAAAAAAGACAGATCTTCAGATTATTCCCCATCTGACAACCCCAGAAAGTATTCGAAATGCCCTTAAGCAATATCAAGTAAGCTTGGAAGCTGAATTTGGCGAGATTATCAAGAAAGAGGCGGAGCGGACAAAAGGCGAGGAAGAAGACCTTGCAAAGTTAGCTGAAGAACTGCCGATTGTCCGCATTGTCGACACTCTTTTAAAGCACGCCATTTTACAAAATGCCAGCGACATCCACATTGAACCAACCGAGAAAGAAGTGATTGTTCGTTACCGCATTGATGGTATCCTTCGAGACGCCATGGTTCTGCCAAAACAAGTTCTAGCTGCTGTTGTCGCTCGAGTTAAGGTCTTGGCAAATCTCAAAATCGATGAACACCGCTTGCCCCAAGATGGTCGCTTCAAAATAGAGCGAGAAGATTATAAATTTGCTTTCAGGGTTTCTATTATTCCGGTCTTCGACGGTGAAAAAGTGGTTATGCGTCTCCTTAGAGAATCAGGTCGGGCAATGAGTCTTGAAGAGCTTGGCCTTGGTCCGCGAGACTTAGAGATTGTTAAGAGAAATATTAAGAAACCTCACGGCATGATCTTGGTCACTGGACCTACTGGCAGTGGAAAGACAACAACCCTTTATGCAATTATGGATATTTTGAACACCAAAGCAGTAAATATTAGCACAATTGAAGACCCAATTGAATATCGAATGCCCCGAATTAACCAAACCCAAGTAAAACCAGCAATTGGCCTTACATTTGCAAGTGGTCTTAGGGCTCTTGTTCGCCAAGATCCTGATATTATTATGGTGGGTGAAATTCGTGATTTGGAAACCGCGGAAATGGCTATCCACTCTGCCTTAACTGGCCACCTTGTTCTTTCAACTCTTCACACTAATACGGCCTCTGGCAGCTTACCCCGCCTTGTTGATATGGGCATTGAACCGTTTCTTATTGCTTCAACAGTTAACTTGATTATTGGTCAGCGCTTGGTCCGAAAAATTTGCCCGGATTGTAAGACTTCTTATAAATTAACTGCTAAAGAGGTTAAAGAGCTTGGAACAAAAATTGATATTGAAAGATTAGCAGAAATTTTTAAAGAGAAAAAATTGATGAAGCCGGGAGAAAAGTTTACTGACCTTAAATTCTATCGCGGTAAAGGATGTGAGCATTGTCGGAAAGAGGGATACACAGGAAGAATCGGCATT
>CAZYLA010000015.1:0-14322 GCA_964648435.1 uncultured Candidatus Saccharibacteria bacterium | reverse complement strand
GTAATAAAAAGATTGCCAAATTTTTTCTCTTTTTGCGTTGTCGCGCTGTAGGAATAGACATCTGTCAGACCAAAATCTTCCCGGCCGCTCCTAATAGTAATTTCGCTGATTTTAGGTGAAAATTCATTCATAATTGGCTGTTTTTTTCAATAGCATTATACCATATTGATAGAAAAAGCGTCAAAAGAGAAAAAATCTTAATTTCAAGTAATGAAAAGTTCCAAATTCCAAGCACCAAACTGCGAACAATATCCAATGACTAAAATTCTAAATTCAAAACATTCTTCCCTTTCCAAATTTTAAGAAGCAAAATTTGGGAAAGGGAGAAATTAAAGGAGGGAATAAAGTTTTGTTTTATTTGAAAATTGAAATTTGAGATTTATTTGTAATTTGGAATTTGTGATTTGGTGCTTTTTAGTGGGCTTGCTATTTTTTTGCAAGTAGTTTTATAATAAAATTGTAAGTAATTTGAAATTTTATGAAAAAAGTCAACCTAGAAAGATTATTTGAAACTTCGCTGCGTCTGCGGCTCCTTGTTCATTTTTTAGGCGCTGCCAAAAGACCTTATTCTTTTAATGAACTTAAGACAAAGATGCGCGTTCCTAAAAGGCGGCTTGAAAAAGAACTTGTTAATTTTAAAAGATTGGGTCTTATTACGGGTTCCCGGCAAAAGAAGATAGGTTTTTTTCAGACCAATATGAGATGCCCGATTTATGAGGAGTTGCGAGCCCTTATTTTCAAAGTGGAAAAGACCCCGCAAGACAAAATGTTTAATCCTCTTCGAAAGATGCGACAGATTAAATATGCAGTCTTGACCGGTTTCTTTACCCAGGCCAAAGGAGTGCCTACAGATCTTTTAATTGTTGGTCGAGTCAGTCCAAAAAAGTTTCGACTGTTTATCAAACGGCTTGAGCGTCAGACGGGTCGCGAGATTAATTTCACTATAATGACGCCAAATGAATTTAGTTATCGGGAAGCTGCAGGCGACAGGTTCCTTAGTCAAATAAAAGACAACGAACATATTGTGTTGATAGAAACGCTTAAACAGAATAAAAAAAGAAAAGCCAAGAAATAAAAGAAAATTTTCTTTGTAGACAAGTATTATTAAAATCCTAAATTCTAAACTCTAAATTCTAAACAATACCAAAATCCAAAATTTTCACCCCGCACCTTTTGATAATTATTAAAAGGTGTGGGACAAGAAAATCAAATAATAAATATTTTGAATTTAATTATTTGAGTTTTGAGCTTATTTAGAGTTTAGATATTAGAGATTAGAGTTTTTCTTGCGGCCATTTTTTAATTTGATAATTTATTTTACCGTGGATCTTTCTATATACAGGAAGAAACGTGACTTTACCAAGACGGCTGAGCCAATGGGGAGTGTGAAAAAAACTGGCAAGAGCCGTTTTGTTGTCCAAAGGCATCAAGCAAGGAACTTGCATTATGACTTTCGTCTGGAAACAGAAGGTGTTTTAAAATCTTGGGCCGTGCCAAAAGGGCTTTCTAATAAAAAAGGCGAAAAACGGCTCGCAATCCAGGTTGAGGATCATCCAGTTGATTACATTAATTTTGAAGGCAAAATTCCTGAAGGCCAGTATGGCGCCGGCACAGTCAAGATTTGGGATAAAGGCACATGGAAGCTGCTTTCTGGCAGCTTAAAACAAGGCCAGCTTGAGTTTGACTTAACGGGAAAGCGTTACAAAGGGACTTATACCTTAATTCAGACCAAAATGGGCGGCAACAAGAAAAACTGGCTGGTGTTTAAAAAATAGTTCTTGGTTCAGGCAGCGGAAATTTGCGTGCGAAACGCGCAAATTCCACTGCCCCTGCGCGAACAATAAAAGTATATATTAAAATATATATTTAAATATATACTTATTCTTCATTCTTCGAGTGACCCTACATCGAGCATTAGCGAGAACGTTGGGAGAATCAAGAAGTTTCGGGCATTTAGCTCAAGCGGTAGCCTCTGGCCCTCCGGATCTCCAACCCGGAGGAAGCGTAGCATAAAAAGCAAAGGGCTCGTGGCTCAGTGGTTAGAGCGTTCGGTTCACATCCGAAAGGTCAGAGGTTCGAATCCTCTCGAGCCCACCAGAATTTTGATGCGGGAGTTATTAGGATGTTCTATTATAATTTTAGGCCGCCTCTCATTTGGACTTGGTTGCGGTACAGCAAAGTTAGATGCAAAGCATCTAGCCAAGTCCAAGTGAGGGATTCATTTTTTATTTTTTGTATAATTATAATTATGGTATACTAGAGATAGTAATAGAAATGATGTAAAATTAATGAAGAGCAAAAATATGCCCAGAAATAAAAAAGTAACCTTAAATAGTCTAGCAGTGATGGTCAAGCAGGGATTTGATGGCGTTCATCAAAAATTGGATAAATTAGATGAAAATAATAAAAAAACTAACCAAAGACTAAACAGTTTAGAAAAAAGACTAAACAGTTTAGAAAAAAGAGTAATTTATATAGAAGATACAGTCACTAAGCACTCGAAGATATTAGCCGAACATTCAAAGATATTAGCTAAGCACTCGAAGATATTAGCTAAGCATTCAAAGATATTAGCTAAGCATTCGGAGGAGTTGAAAGAAATTAAAGATTCTCTTGAAGAATTAAAAACCCAGAAAAAACAGAAATTGCAAGGATTATTTCACTTGAAAAAAGAGTTGCTCGATTAGAGGCGAAAGTGTTATAATTGGAATATAAGATCTGCAGTTCAGTTATAGAAAGCCAGAATCTTTAGGAAACACAGAAATTCCGTGGTTTCTGTTTTCTCTCATGCTTTCGCGGTTACAATAAAACAAAAATTTAAAATATTAAAAATTAAAAAGGAGTTCTAGACCGCTTACCTCGACACTGCGTGTCGGGATTCGGTCACAGGGTAAAAAAACAAAAATATGAATCAAGAGGAAAAAGTCCCTCAAAAAGGGCAAAATCAAGCACAAAACCGTTCTGAACCTGACTCCCCGCCGAAACCGGATCCAGGACAAGGAGGGGGGGCAGATTTTCAAGCAGGACCGCCGGAAAAAAAGGCTGAATCGCCGCTTGTGACACCGCCTAAAAATGGCGGTCAATTAGAAAAGCCAGACGCTAAAAAAAGATGGGTCAAAGCTATCCTGCAAGTTGGGGTAGTTATTTTAGTTTTGGTGATTATTGGTGTTGGCGGATTTTTTGCTTATAAAAAATGGGTTAAGCCGGTTGAAAAAGAGAAAGAAGCACCTCTGATAAAAGAAGAGGCGCCAGCAGAAGTTGGCGAGGTGCGCGGCTTTGCCACTTATCAAGAGGTACCGGTTGATATTGATCCCAAGGTGCCGCCCTATAGAGTAGAAGCAGACCTTAGCAATATTACCAACAAAAATCTTTTTCATCTTTCTGACAAAGCTAAGGAGCTTCTTGTTAAAAACGCTTTTGTAGTTATACCAAGTATTGCGAGCGAATTCTTTGATATCTATGAAAGTAATCGCTACAGCGGGATTGCTAATTTTGTAACCACTGATTCAATTCTTCACAACTATCATCTCTATTTTGATTTTCTTTTGAAAACAGTTGAGACTCAAAAATTAATCCCAGAGTACAAATCTTTAGTAAAGTCACTTTATGATGGTGCTTCATCTCAAGCGAGTGAGCTTAGTGGAACCACTTGGGAAAACGCTGCCAAGAGAAACAAGGCATTTTTCGCAATTATCGGGGAACTGCTTGGTGAAGATATGAATGTCTCTGAAGATGTAAAGAGCATAGTCGATGCCGAACTCGAGCTAATTGACGACCATAAAGGAATTTCTCTTTCGCCCTTAATGAATCTTGGCGTTGAAAATCCAGGCCCCCTTTCTGGCTACAAAGAGGATTATTCCCAGTATATTCCCCGCGGCCATTACACCAAGACAGAGGACTTGAAAAAATACTTTAAAGGAATGATGTATGCAGGCCGGATGACTTTTCGACTAAAAGAGGAAGACGAGACAAAGTCAGCGATTTTAATGACTTTACTTCTGAACAACTCAAAATCCAATTTTGAATCCTGGGAAAAGATTTATGAGCCAACAGCTTTCTTTGTTGGCAAGACCGATGACCTTTCATTTTATGAATACGCTGATGTAATTGAGGAAGTTTACGGCTCCACTGACCTTTCAGCAGTTCAAGACGATTCAAAGCTGGCGACTTTTGTGGCCAGAGCCGGTGATTTGGAGCCGCCGCAAATTAATTCCATTCCGATTTTTGATGAATCAATTCAGCCAGACCGAGAGGAAGAAATTAAGGGTTTTCGGTTTATGGGTCAGCGCTTTACTATGGACGCTTCAATTTTCCAGCGGCTAATGCATCGAGAGACCGAGGGCCGAATGCTTCCAAAAGGACTTGATATTCCTGCGGCTATGGGTTCTGAAACCGCTTATAATATCTTGGATGAGATGGGCGAGACAGATTACGAAAATTACGACACAAATATGAATAAACTGCGAGAATACTTGGATAGTCTTAATCTCCAAACCTGGACCCAGAATCTTTACTGGGGCTGGTTGTATACCCTTAGGCCATTGACTGATGAAATTGGCGATGGCTACCCGGCGTTTATGCAGAGCGACGCCTGGCCTTACAAAGAGATTAATACCTATCTTGGTAACTGGACTGAGCTTAAGCACGATACGATTTTGTATGCCAAGCAGGCCTATGCAGAGATGGGAGGTGGGGGAGAAATTCCAAAAGCGGATAAGGGATATGTTGAACCAAATCCAGAGCTTTACGCCCGGCTGGCGGCTCTTCTAAAAATGACTAAAAACGGCTTAGCGGCACGCGGTTTGATTGAGCAACGCGATCAGGAAGGGCTTGATCGGCTCACAGAGCTTGTAATGAATCTTAAAACAATTTCTGAAAAAGAGCTTAAGAATGAGAGTTTGACTGAGGAAGAATATGAGTTGATTCGTGCCTATGGCGGCTCTCTTGAGCATTTCTGGTTAGAAACATTACGAGATGAGGAAAATCTAGACAGAAGCTCTCTTCTTGCGGGCAATCCTGCGGCAATTGTCGCCGACGTGGCGACTGATCCAAATGGCCAGGTTCTTGAAGAAGGAACTGGTTGGGTGAATGAGATTTATGTTGCTGTTCCGGTTGAAGGCAAGATAAAAATTGCGAGCGGGGGTGTCTTTTCCTACTATGAATTTATTGTGCCTATGTCAGAGCGTTTAACTGACGAAGCGTGGCGCGAGAAAATTAATACTGAAGATATTCCCGACTTGCCATCTTGGACTGAGAACTTTATTGTTGAGAGAGAAAACCAGGTGGATTAAAAAGAACCAGGAATTACAAGTTAAGAATAAGTGAATATCCTAAAGATTGGTCCCCAAAGGTAGTATCTATTAGGGGCTAACCTTTTTAAGGTCTTATTAGAACTGAATTCTTTTTTGGTTTTATAATGATAAAACGTGGAGAAGCGTTTTACGATATTTAGTATTACTGTTGTTGTTTTAGGGGTGGTGGTTTTTGCGGCGGCACTTTTTCTAAAAGGGGATCAACCCCGCATCTTTTTAGAAAAGATGCAGGGTAAAAAATTAGAGGAGAGGGCGTCACTTCAAAGTGGTGAAAAACCCCGACAGTTTTTTCCTGAAGAAAAAGCTGTCGGGGTTTTTGGTAAAAAAGCAGAGGAACTTGTTTCTATTGTCTTTGTTGGCGACATTATGCTTTCTAGGATTGTTGATGCCAAAATGCGAACTTATAATAATTATTTTTATCCCTTTGAAGAAACCGCTGAATTTTTGAGAAGCGCTGACATAACTTTCGGCAACTTAGAAACAACAATAACTCCGGGACAACCCATTGAAAGCGGGCAGATGCTTTTTCGAGCTGACCCGCGGGTAGCAGTTTCTTTGAAAGAAGCAGGTTTTGATATTTTGTCTTTAGCAAATAACCACACACTTAATTTTGGCAAAAAAGGCCTCATAGATACTTTTAAGTATTTAAACGAGGTAGGGGTTGAATATGTTGGCGCAGGAAATAATTTTATTGAAGCTCATCAGCCAGTAATTAAAGAAGTCCACGGCATTAAAGTGGGCTTTTTAGCTTACACTTATCCAGCTGAATATCAGGCAAATTTTGCTGACCACGAGCCTCAGCTTGCTTTTTGGATTAAAGAAAAAATGGTCCAAGATGTTGTCGCCCTAAAAGAAAAAGCTGATTTTTTAGTTGTCTCAATGCATGCGGGCGGAGAGTACAGACCGGCTGCTCATCCTTCTCAAGTAGAGTTTGCTCGTGCAGCGATTGACGCAGGCGCTGACTTAGTTATTGGTCATCATCCGCACGTGGTTCAGAATGCGGAGATTTACAACGGCAAATACATTTTTTACAGCTTAGGCAATTTTATTTTTGACCAGATGTGGAGCGAAGAAACGCGCGAAGGGCTTGTTTTAAAAGTAATAATTTCTAAAAATGGTCTTAGCGATATTTCATTTTATCCTATTAAAATATATGACTATAGCCAGCCGAAGTTTTTAATAGGGGAGAGTGGGAAATATATTTTAGACCGCTTAAAATTAGACCTTGAAGAGAAAAAAGCAATCCATTATGAGCAGGGCTTTCAAGAAGATGTTTTATATGGTGTTTTTTCCGAAGAGAAAAGAATAGTCTCTAGTTCTTCAAAGGAAGTCGAAAAGGATTTAAGCGGCGACGGCGTGCTTGAAAAAATTTCTTTAACAAGAGGCCAAGTCTCTCTTTTTGAAAATAGGGGTAAGATTTGGGAATCCTCAAAAAATTTTTGGATTGATAGTTTTAAGGTAGGGGATATTAACAATGATGGTCAAGAAGATTTAGTTCTTTCTCTTTGGAAAAGGGGCAATTTTGGTTCCTCAATGCCTTTTTGGGTTAAAGAAAACGATCAAAGTATCAAAAACCATCTTTTTATTTATACCTTCAAAGACAACAACTTAAAACTTATTTGGGGCTCTTCAAATTTGCCACGGCCGCTCAAAAAAATGGAAATTGCGGATGTAGACAATGACAACAAAAACGAACTTCTTGTTTTAGAAGGCGACTATGATAATCTTGAAGCAGCGGCAAGTACCTTTGCCGTTTATAAGTGGCAGGGCTTTAGCATAGTTCAAGAAAAGAGATTTAAAGAAAGGACGAGTGATTTTAACATAGAAGTTTTGGGCAAGAAGAGTTACATTATTTTGCGTTAATCTAAAAGGAGAAATATAAAAACAGCCCCCACTTGCCTTGCCTCGCGACTCGCATGGCGGGCGCGGTCCGTTCCCCTCGTTTGAATGAGTTGTTCAGGCGAGTGATGGCAGGCGGGTTTGTGGAAAACTCGGGGCTGTTTTTTTATTGTTTTAAGAATTTTTTTGTATTTTAAAGCTTGTTGCTTTTCTTTTTTGGCTAATATTAGTGATTTTCAAAGAGCGGGAAATATTGGTTGACTTTAATAGTTTTGTGGGGTATAATGGAATTAGGTGGATAAAAGTGGGGATAAGTGGAAATTCTCACTTGGACTTGGTCAGATGCTTCGTATCTAAATCTACTGAAGACAGCGAAGTCCAAGTAAGAGGCGGGAATTCCCTTGTTAACTTTTTTCTTATTTATGTTTATCGGCGAATACTCACATTTAATTGATAATAAAGGTAGATTAGCTGTACCCTCAAAGTTCAGGAAAGAGCTTACTAAAGGTGCGGTTGTGACCAGAGGAATTGATAATTGTCTTTTTCTATATTCAATGAAAGAATGGCAGGAACTAGCCGAGAAGCTTGCCAAACTGCCAATTTCACAGAAAAATACGCGCGCTTTTACGCGGCTAATGTTAGCGGGGGCCATGGATGTTAAATTAGATAGGCAAGGAAGAGTTACTTTACCAGGTTATCTACGTCGCTATGCTTCTTTAAAAAAGAAAGTTATTATTGCTGGTCTTTATAACCGGCTTGAGCTTTGGGATGAGGCAAAATGGAAGACCTTTAAAAAAGGCACCGAAAAGAAGAGTAGTGACATTGCCGAACAACTTTCAGAACTTGGCGTTTAAAAAATGAGTAAGTGGAGCAGTAAATGGTAAATGGTAAAAAGACAGAGCATGTACCGGTAATGAGAGACGAGGTTATTGATTACTTAGCTCCTAAAAAAAACGAAAACTTTATTGATTGCACTGTAGGCGGTGCAGGACATGCCAAAGAGATTTTAAAAAGAACCGCCCCAAAAGGAAGACTTCTTGGAATAGATCTTTCTTTAGAAGCGCTTGAGGCGGCTAAAAAGAATTTAAAAAAATTTGAGGGTCGGGTAATCTTTTTAGCTCAAGGAAATTTTGCAGATTTAGATAAAATAGTAAAAAAATTTAATTTTTGTCCTAACACCAAAGACTTTGGTGCGGGAGTTGACAAGGTGACAGGGGTCTTATTTGATCTCGGTCTTTCTGATTATCTTCTTGAAGAAAGTGGCAGAGGATTTTCTTTCAGAAAAGAAGAACCCCTTGATATGCGCTTTGATTCTGGGTCTAGAAAGAAAACAGCGGCAGAACTTCTTAATACCTTATCCGAGAAAGAACTGCAGAGAATTTTTTGGGAATTTGGCGAAGAGCGCTTTGCAAGACAGGTTGCTCGGGAGATAGTCAGGCGAAGGCGCAATAAAAAATTTGAAACAACGACTGACTTAGTAAACGCAATTTTAAAAGTAAAGTGCCGTAAAAGAAAAGGCGAGCATCCGGCAAGAAGAGTTTTTCAGGCCTTGAGAATTGCGGTTAACAACGAGCTTGAAGCTTTAAAAAAAGGACTTGAGGCCGCATTAAAAGTTTTAGCGCCTGGAGGCCGATTAGCAGTAATTTCATTTCATTCATTGGAAGACCGCATTGTAAAAAATTTTTTTAAAGATTATCACAAACAGGGGGCTTTAAAGATAATAACTAAAAAACCGCTTACGCCAAGGGAAGAAGAAATTAGAGAAAATCCAAAAAGCCGGAGCGCGAAATTGCGCGTGGCGGAAAAGATTTACCCTGTTAAATAATTTTCTAAATTTTAGAAAATTGGCCGACGCGGCCATTTAACACAGGCGAAAACAAAAAATGACTCGTGACGTTCAAATTAGCTATTCAAGGGGGGCAAGCGGCGTTTTTAAGGTAGGACCGGTAATTTTAGGTTTTGCCACCCTATTTTTAATTGGCGCTCTCTCATTTTTCTACCTTTCGCAGATTAATGAAACTGTTGAAAGAGGTTATGAAGTAAAAGAACTGGAAAAGAGAGTAGAGGAATTAAAAGCAGAAAATCACGAGCTTGAACTTCGGGCCGCTGAACTTCAGTCAATTGATAGAATTAAAGAGCGCACCGAAAAATTAAATATGGTCAAGATCGCCGGTGCGCGCTATATTAAATTTAAAGAAGAAGAACTTGCAAAACGATAAGTTTTATCTTTATAATTTTATAATGAGCATTTAAATGAAGTCCCGAAAAGAAAAGCGGGGCTTCATTAAATAGAGATTCCAAAAGCTTTATGACGAGACATTTTAAAAAAGAGGGACGTTTTGGCAACGTCCGCCATATGTCACAACGAGGCACAAGCGGGCAGGCAAGTCACAAGGCGAGGCGGGCGGGCCGCCTCCACTTTCTTATCTCCGTAGTTTTTATAATTTTTGGGATTATTGCAATTCGACTTTTTGATATTCAGATTTTGAAACACACTTACTATACAGCCCTGGCGGAATCTCAGCGTCTTTCATATCAGGATCTCATTCCCGAGAGGGGTAAGATTTTTGTTAAAGAAGGAGATCGTCTTTTTCCTCTTGTTACTAACAAATCAACAAAAATGCTTTACACCTCTCCTAGAGAGCTTGAGGGAGATAAAGAGGAAATTGCCGAAAAACTTGCTTCAATTTTGTATGATTTTGAAAGACGACAGGAGGAAAGAGTTGAAAAGTCACTCTTAGAGACCGCAAAGTTAAATATCAAGGAAGAAGAAACAGAAAAAAAAGGAGATGAAGAGGAACTTTCCCCAGAAGAGAAGGAAAAGAAAGAAAAACGAGAAAAGGAGAAAATCAAGAATGAAATTCTCACCAGAATTTTAAAAGAGAATGATCCTTATGAGCCGCTTGCTCATCGGCTTGATGACGAAGCTGCTTCTCAAATTGAGGAATTAAACATAGAAGGACTTTTTTTAGACGATGAGCCGGGTCGTTTTTATCCTGAAGGCACTTTAGCAGCTCACATCTTGGGATTTGTGGGTTTTCAAGATTCTGCGAGAGTTGGTCAGTACGGAATTGAGGAATATTTTGATGAAATATTAAGAGGGAAAATCGGGGCGCTCGGAGTCGAAAAAGATACCCTTGGGCATTGGATTTCTATCGGGCTGAAAGAAATGAGGCCAGCTAAAAACGGGGCAGATATTATTTTGACCATTGACCGAACTGTTCAGCATCTCGTAGAATCAAAGTTGCGGGAAGCTGTCTTGAAATACGGCGCCCACAGTGGTACGATTATTGTTATTGAACCCAAAACAGGAAAAGTCCTTGCCCTTGCTAATTACCCAACTTTTGACCCCAATATTTACCAGGCCTCACAAGATATTGGCTCTTTCAGAAACCAAGCAATTTCTGACCTTTTTGAGCCGGGTTCTGTTTTTAAGCCGGTTGTAATGGCCATGGCATTAAATGAGGGCAAGGTTATGCCAGACACCTCTATTATTGACAACGGGCCGGTTCACATAGCAGGTTATACAATCGATACTTTTGATGGCAAGCATCATGGCAGAGAAACAATGACAGAAATTTTAGAGAATTCCTGCAATGTGGGGATGGTCAAAGTATCTCAGATGCTGGGCCGTGAAACAATGTATGATTATCTACGGCGCTTTGGAATTGGAGAGTTAAGTGGTCTTTCCTTGGCGGGCGAAGAAGCAGGATATCTCGAAGAGCCAGAAAAATGGGATATTGTTAAGGAAGCGACCGTTTCTTTTGGTCAAGGAGTAGTGATGACGCCGATTCAACTTATAACCGCAATTTCGGCAATTGCTAACAATGGCGTTTTAATGCAACCGATGATTATTGATTCCATTATTAGAGAAGACGGTTCGCAAAAAAAGTATGACCCAAAGGAAGTCCGGCGCGTTATCTCGCCGTCAAAGGCGGCAACCCTTTCAGCAATGCTTGTGAGCGCGGTTGAGAATGGGGTTGGAAAACCCGCTGAAGTCCCCGGTTTTCACATTGCTGGAAAAACAGGTACTGCCCAGGTTGCAAAGCCAGAAGGAGGTTACTGGGAAGCAAGTGAGAGACGGGTTACTTCCTTTGTCGGGTATGGCCCTGTTGAAAATCCTCGTTTTGTAGTGCTGGTTGTTTTTAAAGATCCTGAGAGGGCAATGTGGGGCGCAACCTCTGCAGCGCCGGTTTTTAAGGAAATTGCAAGCGAACTTTTTAATTATTATAAAATTGCACCAAGTGAATAGATAAAATTAAAAATCAAATATCAATAATCAGAATGACAAACCCAAGTAGTATAACTCACTTTGTTCGTTAACCACAGGGCGAGTATGCTAAATTAAGAAAGCACTTTCATCTACTGCTCGTCCTACACCATCCTGAACGAAGTGAAGGATTAGTTCGAAGCTAAAAGCCAAAAAATTTATATAAAAATTTATATAATTAATTATATAAATAAAAATAAAATACTTTTATTTCTACAATGGAATGAGTCAAAAACCAAAAGAAAAATTAAGATTGACCCTTCAAAAGGTTTTGCGCTTTTTTGCGCGGATCGTCTTAAGAAAATACAAGCCGCTTGTAGTTGGCATTACTGGCAGTGTTGGCAAAACAAGCGCTAAAGAGGCTGTTTATGCTGTTCTAAAAGATCGTTTCCGAGTTCGGCGAAATATTAAGAATTATAATAATGAGATTGGGATTCCTCTTACAATTTTGGGAATTGAATTTCATCGAAGTGTTCTAAAATGGCTTTTGAATCTAATCAAAATCTTAGGTTTGATAGTTCTCCCACTTCGCTACCCTAAAAAATTAATTTTAGAGGTGGGCGTTGATCATCCCGGAGACATTAAATATTTAGCTGACTTTATTGATTTTAAAATTGGAGTAATTACTGAGGTTTCAGCGGTGCACCTGGAATTTTTTGATGATATAAAAAAACTTGTTAAAGAAAAAGGGACTTTATTCAAGGTTCTTCCTTCTGAGGGTCTTGCAATTTTAAATCGGGATTCGCGTTTCTATGAAGCCCTTTCTGCGATGAGCAAGGCGCCAGTTTTTACTTTTGGTTTTGACGAGAGGGCGGATGTTCATCTGGATGGTCCTGTAAAAATGAGAAAAATGGAAAGGGAAATCAAAAAAGGGCAAGTGCCAAGTCTTGTCTTTAAAGTAAATTACAAAAGGACAACGGTTCCTATTAGATTGCCGGGCGCTGTGGGCGAGCATCAAGTTTATGCTGCTTTGGCCGCAATTGCTGTTGGTCTTAATTTAGGAATGAACTTAGTTGAGATTTCAGAAAGTTTGAAAAATTATACGCCGCCTCCTGGAAGGATGAAGCTTCTTTCAGGAATCAAAGACAGTTTAATTATTGATGATACTTATAATTCTTCTCCTAAAGCGGCTCTTGCAGCCCTGAGGACACTTGGAAAAATAGAGGGAAAAAGAAAAATTGCGGTTTTGGGAGATATGCTTGAACTAGGACCATACACAGAAAAAGGCCATCGTCAAGTAGGGAAGAAGGTAAGCGAAGTTGCTGATATTTTAATTACGGTTGGACCAATGGCAGAGCTTATTTTAGACGAGGCCATTAAGAGAGGATTTTCTAAACATTCAGTTTTTTGTTTTACAGAAAGCAGTGAGACTGGTAGATTTCTCCAAAACTTCGTGAGAGAAGGCGATTTAGTTTTAGTAAAAGGTTCTCAGAAAGTTCGGATGGAGCAGATTGTTAAAGAAATAATGGCCGAGCCAGAGCGAGCAAAAGAGCTTCTTTGTCGGCAGGACGAGTTGTGGCTCAAATAGTAAATGATTAATAGTTTGCGCCAAAAAATCCGCCCTCTTTGGCGGATTTTTTGGCGCCCAAAACTCCCTATTCTTGTACACGCATATGCGTGTACAAGAGCTCTTTAAAGAATTATAGATTTAAATCTAAATTAAAATCCAGATTTCTTTTTAGTGCTCTCGGGAGGAATTGAACCTCCAACCTTTAGCTCCGGAAGCTAACGCTCTATCCAGTTGAGCTACGAGAGCACATAGTAGCGTCATGTACCTAAGTGATAGCGTATGGCACATGGCAGCGCTACCGGGATTTGAACCCGGGTTTCCGCCGTGAGAGGGCGACGTCCTAAACCGCTAGACGATAGCGCCGAATCTGGTCTTTATTATACCAAAAAAAGTGGTTTTTTTCAAGAAATTTCTAAGGTTTGATCCCCATTACCCTTTATAAAAGATGTGTGTGGAATAGTCCCATAGCAATTGAAGATTGGTGGGTCTTGACATTATTTGCAATTTAAGATATATTTAAAAGCAGTTCTTAAAGATCAAAAAGAGAGGGGGAAAGAAGGATGGGATTAGAAGAAAGAAGTAAGAAAAAAAAGGTTGTTGTCTTTGTTGATGGCCCAAACTGTAATAAAGTCCAGGATCTGATACAAGGTTCAATGGATTTTAAACGACTTATGGAGTTTCTGGTAGGAGACAGAGAGTTGCAGGAACCAGCAGGCGCACGGTATTTTATGATAGGGCCGGTGAAGGGTGAGGCACAGCAGGGGTTTGTTGACACGCTCCGAGGCCTGGGGTATAGCGTGCGTATTAGCGAGAGAGGTGCTGACGTGGACTCGCTGATTATTGAAGATCTTGAACCCGGAAGAATTTGCCCAGACCCTGATGTCCCTGATGTGGTTATTCTTGTCTCGGGCGACCGTGACTTTCAAAAGCCGCTTCAAACACTCAAAGAATTAGGAGTAGAGATAGAAATTGCGAGCGCAGAAGGAATGGTATCAGGAGAACTTCTAAAATCATCAGACAGATTTATTGACTTGAAGAGACATCGGGAGCAGGTCATTGACCCGTATCGGACTGCTCTCAGATACCCGCCAATCCCAGAGTTGATAGAGTTTGTTTCTTATATCGCTTCATTGCCATTGAATAGGCGACTCCTTATCCAGCAGATAATCCAAACATTAATCAATTCCGCCCCAGTTTCTGAAGTTAAAATAAGAGCCAATGGGAATGATCCTAATCTTCAGATAATGGAAATCCCATTTAGTAAGAAATAAAGGAGGAGGAGGAGATTAGAAATAGATAATTAGCCGCTCTAAAGATTTTTTTAGGGCGGCTTTTTATCCCGCGCCCTTTTGCTGATTTTTAAAAATCAGCAAAAGGGCGCGGGATAAAAA
>CAZYLA010000014.1:6502-14455 GCA_964648435.1 uncultured Candidatus Saccharibacteria bacterium | reverse complement strand
AAGGAAATCATGGGCGAGTTATTGCTTTGCAAGGAAACGAGTAGCTGACATTTGTTATTAGGGTTTTGGATTTTATAATACTATGTTTTAGTAAAAAAATAAATTTATTGCTTTTTTACTTTCTTGAGTAAGGCCCTGATAACATAAAATAAAACATATATCGGCAGCCAAAGCCAAATCGTAAACTTCAAGATTGTCTCTAAAAATTTATCCATTCTTTTTGCCAGCTTCATTTAGCTTTTCTTTTCTAACGCCTCGTTAATTAAATGGGCTTCATTCCAAATCCATTCCGGTATTTTAGCAACACGCTCTTTTTTACCGATTCTTTCTTCATCTTCTGACTCAACAATTCGCGCTTTTTCGGTCTTACTTTCGTCTATTTCATATTTAGGCAATATTTCTTTTGGTTCTTTTTCCATATCTTTATTTTATCAAGATTTTCTGCTATACTCAAGAAAGATTTATGGACACAAAAGAGTTTTTTCAAAAAGCAAGGGAGGCGTTAAAAGATCTTTTAGAAGACCGGCCCTCAGAGGAATTTGGAAAGCCCCTAAAGAATGTGAAGCCGATTTTTGAGAGGCGAGGGGATATTGCTTGTCTGATGCTTCATGGCTGGACTTCAACGCCTTTTGAATTTAGAAACTTAGCTGACTTTCTTAAAGAAAAAGACATTAGCGTTTTTGTTCCTCTTTTGCCAGGCCATGGAACTTCCTTTGAGGCCCTTAAAAATGTTACTTATAAAGATTGGCTTTTGGGGAGCGAAAAGGAACTTGAAAAAATTCAAAAAGAACATAAAAAGATTTTTTTAGTTGGCAACTCAATTGGCGGCAATTTGAGTTTTGTTTTAGCAAGTCATCATAAAGATATTAGCGGCATTGTTTCTATTGGCACGCCGATTTATTTTCGGCATCATCAGCTTTACAAAACTTTGCTTGAGATTGGTTCGTTGTTTAAAGAAGAGGCGAGCAAGCATTACCCCCGGAGCGTTGACCGCGAAATTATTAAGAGGAAAAAACATTACAAGCGTTTTCCTTTAAAAAGCGTAAAAGAAGTTTTTAAGTTAATGAGATTGACTAGACAGGTTTTATCAAAAGTAGAGACGCCTGTCTTTATTATTCAGTCAGAAACAGATCACCTTTTAAATAATGATAATGCGTTTGAGATTCAAGAAAAGCTTTCTTCAGAAGAAAAAGTTTTAAAGTTTGTGCCAGATGCTTACCATGTTATTGTTGACGACCATCGTCATTTCGACATTTTTAAAGAAATTTATGAGTTTATTAAAAAACACAGCTAAATCTCGCTCGCCGCAGGAATGCGGAGTGCAGCGTGAAAGAGAAATTCTATTTGCCGGCCTTGCTTGTTTTGTTGGGCTTGTTTATGTTGCTATAAAACTTTTTTATCAAGAGAGCTTAATTTATATTTTTCTTCTCTTATCAGTGGCCTTGCTTTTTATTCGCTATTTTCTCGGTGCTAAAATTTTACTGAAAAGAATCAAATATCGAATTAATTTAACGCATCAGGCAATAGATATTTTTCTTACCTTTTTTCTTATTTTGTCCATCAAGCTTGTATGCTTGCCAGCCGCATTCCTTCTTTTAATTGCCCTAACTTATTTTTTGGCTGCTTTGAAGCATCATTTGATTTTAAGAGAAAAGCGGAGTTCTTTAATCAGAAAGAAAAGAACACTTGATATTTTTGGCGGAGTTATATTTGTTTTATTCGCTATAGTTATTTCTTTGTGGGGTTTTGTTTTTTGGGTTTCGCTTTTGATTCTTATTTCTCAAATATTTGGTTTTATAAGCTTATTCTTTATTAAAAGATATATATGTCAGAGCGTAAAAAAATATTTTTAGTGACCGGTTCGACTGGAAGCGGCCATATTTTGGCAGCCAAGGCAATAGAGGAAGCGCTTAAAGAAGAAGCGCCAGAAACAGAAACGCGGCTTATTGACGCTTACGATTTTGTTTCTCCTTTTAAACGTTTTACTTACAAGCGGCTCTATCAGCTTAGCGTTGCTACTTTCCCCAAGGCCTATACTTTTGGCAGAAATATTATCACCCGAAAAAGTGAAGAAGCTGAGAACTTTTTTAAAAAAGGATTTGTAAAGACTGCCAGAAAAATGGAGAGGGCTTTTGAGAAAGAAAAACCAGATGTGGTTGTAACCACTCATCCAATTGCAGCAGGGATAGTCACTAATTTAAAAAAGAAAGTAAATTTTAAATTTGCCGAGGCCTGCACTGATTTTTCTTTTCATCGCTTCCACCTTTATGACAATGTCGATTTCTATTACTTACCCGCTAAAGAGATTAAGGAAGAAATTTTAAGAAAAGGGCTTGTTAAAGAGAAAAAAATAAGAGTTACTGGTGTTCCGATTCGTCTTGTTTTTGAGAAACAATTTGACAAGGAAAAAATTCTAAAAGAACTTGGGTTTAAACAAAAATATCCCACAATTCTTTTAACAAAGGGTTCTCTTGGTTGGGATCCCAGAAATAAAACATATTATCTTGCAAAAAAGCTTGCTGAAAGCCGCTTGCCAGTTCAAATTATTGCTATTGCTGGTTTGAACAGGCGGCTTTTTAAAAATTTAATGAAAATAAAATTTCCTTTTCCTAGCCACATTTTTGGATTTACCAAAAGAATGCCTGAATTTATGGAATTAGCAGACATTCAGGTTGGTAAAACTGGTGGCGTTTTAGTGGCAGAATCTTTATCCAAAGGACTTCCTTTTGTTATTTACGATGCCTTGCCAGGCCAAGAAGAAGACAATACCCAATTTTTAATTAAAAAAGGGGTTGGGAAGAAATTTCAAAATCCAGCCAAAGCAATAAAATATTTAGATTCATTAATAAAAAAACCTCTTGAGCTTGAAAAACTTCAAAAAAAGGCGTTGGAATTGAGCCGACCGGATAGTAGCCGGAGAATTGCCCGTCATATTTTACACGAATTATGAATCATGAATTAAGAATTAAGGTAGATGCGGAAAAAATTAGGAGCGTCCTTTTATAAAAAATCAACATTTTGGCTTGCACGAGCTCTTTTAGGAAAATATTTGGTGCACAAAACCCAGAAAGGCCGAATCTCAGGCAAAATTATTGAAACAGAGATTTACTATGGCCGGAAAGATGAGGGCTCGCATGCTTGTTCAGGAATGACAAATAGAAATATGCCAATGTTTGGAGAGCCAGGTCGGCTCTATGTTTATTTTATTTACGGAATGTATTATTGCTTGAATATTGTTACTGAAAGAAAGGGTTTCCCTGCCGCAATTTTGATTCGGGCGCTTGAGCCGAAAGAAGGAATAAGGAAAATGATGAAAAATCGAAAAACTGGCAATATAAAAAACTTAGCCTCTGGGCCAGGAAAGTTGTGTCAGGCGCTCGGCATTACTAATAAACATAACAATTTGAACTTGCTTGGGAATGAAATTTTTATTGAGGATTGGGGCGAGAAAGTTCCCAAAATAAAAAGATGCCCCCGGGTTGGGCTTTCTTCCAGTATTTCCAAAAAGGCACGAGAAAGAAAATGGCGTTTTAAAGCAGAAGAGAAATAATTTTAAGCGCTATCTTTTTTGAAATGTTTTTGCTAGAAGGCATTACTACTCTATAAAAAAAAGCAGCACATTCCTTGTGCTGCATTAGTGCTTTGGCGCAGAAATTAGGAGTACTTAAGAAATAGTGCTGTTTCCTTTCTGTTACTTCTTTGGTGTTGCATTTGGAAACGGCGGTGGCGGTGGTGGTGAGGCATGGGCTGCTCTGATGGCAAGTGTGGTGAAAAGTGTTTCTACACTTTGAGCCCTGTCCCCGATGTCTCCATGCCTTTCAATTGATGGGAAGTGAGGACGAGAATCTCCGTTGGCAGCAGCGAGTTCTTCACGAGCAGTCACGGTCTCCCTCCTGTTTTTTTGCATTTTCTCCTCTTGGATGCAGTTTTTGAAACTCTCCCTCCTTTCTGATAAGGTCAAGAAGAGAAAATGCATTTCTCACCACTGCTTTTATGATACCAAGAATTAATTATTTTGTCAAACTTTTTTATTCGAGATGAATACTTGTTTCGAAGCCCTTGAGTTTTTCAGCAAGATTAGGATGTTTCTCAAGTCCAGGGTCTTTTTCTAAGATTTCTTTGGCTCGTTTTTTTGTTCGCTTGATCATAATTAGATCTGTTAAAGAAGCGATTTTTAAATCTGGCAGGCCTGATTGGCGAACCCCGTAAATTTCACCCGGGCCCCTAATTTCTAAATCTTTTTCTGCAAGAGCAAAGCCATCTGCACTTTGGGCTACTGCCCGAAGACGCTCTAAAGTTTCTTCACTTTCTGATTCTGTAAAGAGAAAACAATAAGATTGGTATTTGCTCCTACCAACCCGGCCTCGAAATTGATGAATTTGAGCCAAGCCAAAGCGCTCCGCATTCTCAATCATCATCAGTGATGCGTTAGGGATATCAACCCCAACTTCAACAACTGAAGTAGAAACCAAAATGTCAATTTTTTTGTTTTTAAAATCCTCCATTATTTTTTCTTTTTCCGCTGCTTTCATTTTTCCATGAAGCATTCCGATTTTAAATTTGGGAAAAACATCTTTTTTTAGCTTTTTATATTCAAGCTTTACGCTCCGTGCTTCAAGGCGGCGCTTTTCTGGTAAAGTGATCGGTTCCTCAATTAAAGGGCAAATTACAAAAACTTGGCGGCCCTTTTTGACTTCTTTTTTAATTGCTTGGAATGCCTTGTAGTGCTCGCGGGCTGTAATTAGCTTTGTTTTAATCTTTTTTCTGCCCGGCGGCATTTCTTTTAGAATTGAAATATCTAAATCGCCATAAACAGTTAGAGCAAGAGTGCGGGGGATTGGCGTTGCGGTCATTGAAAGAAGATGAGGCACTTTAATATTTTTTTTCTGAAGCATTGCTCGTTGTTTTACCCCAAAACGATGCTGTTCGTCAACAATTACAAAAGCAAGGTTTTTAAATTTTACTCCCTCCTGAATCAGAGCATGGGTGCCGACCACAATATCAATCTCTCCGCTTTCTATTTTTTCTAAAATTTTCTTTTTGGAGAGTTTTTCAATTTTTACTCTAGAGTTTTCTCTAGAGATTTTAAACGAGGCGATTTTTCTTTCGCTTCTTGTTAGAATAGCTATAGACAGAGGAAAAATTTTTAAATTTTCGCTTAAAGTTTTAAAGTGCTGGCTTGCAAGAACCTCTGTGGGCACCATAAACGCTGATTGAAAGCCGTTTTTAAAGATTTGGACCAGGGCGAACATTGCCACAGCTGTTTTGCCGGAGCCAACATCACCGTTTAAGAGACGATTCATTGGATGCCCTTTTTGAAGGTCATTTATAATCTCAAGAGTTGCTTTTTGCTGGTCTTTAGTGAATTTGTAAGGCAGGGATTTATAAAATTTTGCCGCAGTTTCTTTTTGATATTTAATCGGAAATGCCTCACGTTCCTGCCATCTTTTTCTATTTGAAATAACAGAAAGCTGAATTAAGAAAAGCTCGTCAAAAGAAGCTCGCTCGCGCGCAGCTCTTTCAAGTTTTTCATTCACAGGGAAATGAATATTTTTAAGCATTTCTTGAAGCTCCATAAGTTTTTCTTGTTTTAAAACTTCCCGGGGTAAATACTCCTTTACCTGGTAACAGCATTTTTTTAATGCTTGGTCAACAAAATAACGCATCATTTTGGCGGTAATGCCTTTTGTCAAGCGGTAAACTGGGATAATCCGGCCAGCATGCAAAACCTGTCCTTTTATTTTTTCATATTCCGGACTTGTGAGATAGCAGATACCTTTTTTAATAAATTTGCCGAAAAGAAGAACGTTATCGCCTGCCTTTAAATTTCTTACTAAAAACGGTTGGTTAAACCAAATAACTTTTGTTTTTCCGGTTTTGTCTTCAATTTCTGCTTCAGTAATTCCCATTCGGCGACGCCAGACTCGAATATTCCTAATGCTGTTTATTCTTGCACGGACAACATAAAAATTGCCAATTTTCAAATTTGCAATCGGTGTTATTTTGCGTCGGTCTTGGTAAGAAATAGGATAATAAAAAAGAAGATCAGAGATTGTTTCAATGCCTAGCTTTTTTAAGCGCCGCGCTTGGACATCTCCGACTCCAAAAATTTTTGTTACTTCATCATCAAGATTCATAGCAATAAAATTTTAACACGATTTTAAAAAAATGAAAAAGGCGTCGTCTTTTTGTTTCTAACGACGCCTTAGTTTCTTCTAAATTCTGCCTAATAAAAAATGCCTTTGAAAAAGGCAAGTTGTGGAAAATAAGAAAAAATATCTCTGTTTATAAATTAGAAAGGGTGTTATTTTAATTCAACACCTACTTTTTTGGCAATTTGCTGAAGCTATTTTTCATGGCGGTCAACTTTGTGAGCTAAAGCAGCCATTTCTTGGAAGTATGTATCAGCTTTGTTGACGTAATCATCGACAGAAGTTTGTAGATCAGAAAAATCTTTTCTGACTTCGTCAAACCTTTGACCAATTTCTTCTCGGGTGGAGAAAATTTTTATAAGTTTTTAATGTCAGCATCAGTAAGCATTTTTAAAAATTAATTTTTTCTATCTTTATTTTTTATTTTAATTTTTAACAAAAAATGTCAACCAATTTTATTTTTTTAATATGGCGTCCTCGAGAGGATTTGAACCTCTGACCTTGAGCTCCGCAAGCTCACGCTCTATCCAACTGAGCTACGAGGACCCGTTAGAGTTTTTAATTTAAATTAAAAACTCTAACGGGCCGAGGACACAAAATATGGCGCCCTGGGTAGGAGTCGAACCCACAACCGTCTGCTTAGAACGCAGCTGCTCTATCCAATTGAGCTACCAGGGCATTAAAACCTTAGTTTTCTGGCAATGCGGTCACTTAAAGGTTCGTCATCTTCGCGGTTTTCATCCAAATATTCCAAAAGAATTTTTCTTATTTGGCTGGGATTTTCATTGCCGATTTGGATGGCCAAAAGCGGGACAAACATTTTCTTACTTTTAATATATAGGGTTTTTGTTTCGCCGGGTTCATAAACAATCCAAAAAGAATCAAGATGTTTGTAAAGATAAAGACTTTTGTTAATCGCTACCCCGTCTTTTGTCAGCGCATAAGAAACCATTGTCGGTTTTTTCTGGGAAAAATAAAAGAGAATTATTGCCAGAATGATAAAAGTGATGGCTGTCACAAAATTTCCAGTGAAAATGAAAAAAAGAATTAAAAGAGCGGCAACAAGGATAACCACAAAAAACCAAGTATTTGTCTTTTTGTATTTTTCATACTCTGGTGCTTTCCAAGAAAGAAGGACATCTTCTTTAGAGTATGGCAGTTCATTTTCTTCAGTTTCAATTTTTTCTGGTATTTTTTCTTTTTTAAAGGAAGGTTTTTTTAAAGAGATACGGGTTTGAGTTTTTTTAATTCCGTCAAATTGAGACATGATTTTATTTTACCCATCCAATTTTTTTGACTTTGTTTTATTTCTGCGCTTTTAGCGCAGAGTCAAAAAACTTGGGCGGGTTTGCATTTTAGGTTATAATAAAGATAGAAAAACTACTTTGCATTTTAACACAAAAAGGAAGAAAAAACAACCCAATTTGCGTTAGAAATAAAAGTCAAAGAAAAATAGGACGTCCTATGGGACGTCCTATTTAATTGGCGTCGTTGGCAGTTTTTTTTGAAGGACAAAAATTGAGTCAATTTCTTTATCTTCATCTTTGCCTTCGCCGGTTTTTCTCTGGATTGCTTGCGCTATTATTTGCATAATGTCATTAGCGATTTGAGGTCTTACAGCATTGATAACAGCATCAACAATTTGGTCAGAGTCAGCAGGACTTATAGGACCTAGAACCTGATGACCAGCTGTTTCCTCTTGTAATTTTTTTGTATCTCCGCAAGGGATAATTTCTACATCTATTTTTATATAGGCCGTTGGCACTTTTTGTTCTCTGGCATCAACGGAGCCAGGAGCAAA
>CAZYLA010000014.1:0-6402 GCA_964648435.1 uncultured Candidatus Saccharibacteria bacterium | reverse complement strand
TACTTATAATATTATTAGAGAAAAAAGAGAGTGTCAACCCAGTAGCAGGACTTCGAGTAATTTCCGCCAGCAAAAAATCCGCCGAAGAGGCGGATTTTTTGCTGGCTGGTGAAATTGTTTTTGGGGCCAAAATGGAAAATATGAGATTTTAAACTTAATGAAATATATGTGTAATATATAGACATGACACTTCAGAGCTTTAACGAAGACTGGCGGAGGAGGTGGGACTCGAACCCACAAGCGGTTTTTACACCGCGCAAGTTTAGCAAACTTGTGGCTTACCAATTAGCCGTACTCCTCCAACGTTCGTATTTTACCAATTTTAGAGTGTTTTTGCAAGCCGCCCCCTACCCCGCAGTACTGCGGGGTAGGGGGCGGCTAAAAAGACAAGCCCCGTCCCGCAGTACTGCGGGACGGGGCAGTAATTAAATAGAGTCCTCTATAGAGTACTCTGTAGAGTCCTCCGTTCAAAAACGGATGCCGCAGGCACCAGTTTTTTGAACAAGCTCGCTGACAGAGGTAAGAGATTCAAAAGTACCAACATCGCGCCACCAGCCTTCAAGGATTCCAAAAGAAAGCTTGCCACACTGCAAATACCAATTGTTAACATCAGTGATTTCAAGCTCGCCCCGGCCAGATGGTTTTAGTTGGTCGATAACCTGGAACACCTCGGGGTTATACATATAAATTCCAATAACTGCAAATTTCGAGGGAGGGTCCGCTGGTTTCTCAATAATTTCCAGAATTTTTTTGCCACTGTCATCAAATCGAGGAACACCAAATCGTTGGGGGTCAGGAACCTCTGAGAGAAGGATACGTGCTCCTTGCCCTTGTCTGCTGAAAGTAGAAATCTCATTGGTGATGTTATTTTGAGTGATGTTGTCGCCCAAAATAACAACAAAGAGCTCATCGCGGCAGAAATCTTTAGCCAGGCCAACAGCTTGAGCAATCCCTCCAGGCCTTGTTTGGACACGATAAGTGAGATTGAGAGACAGAATCTGTCGTCCTTCTCGGTCTTGGACATCACCGTCGCCAAGCTGGTCAATCATTTGGCCAGCATGCTCTTTGCCCGTGATGACCATTACATTAATAATACCTGCAAACTCAAGAAGTTTTAGAGGATAATAGACCATTGGCCACTTGTGGACAGGAAGAAGATGCTTATTAAATTCTCGGGTTAGTTCACCAAGACGAGTGGCATGACCACCAGCACAAACAACACCTCGGGCTATATTCATTTTATACCCCTCCTTTTTTATCATGATAAGGCCGGCTCTTTATAAGGCCTTATTTTAGCTTATAAAATTGTTGTTTAATAGTCAAGGCCCTTATGAAGGCCTTCATAAGAAAAGAAAACACCCCTCACCTGCAACGCAAGTGAGGGGCAGAGTTTAGCCACTTTTTTTCTCTTCTTTGTAGATTCTTTCGGCTTCGGGCAGCAGTGGTTCCCACCAGGATGCGTGGTTTTGATACCACTTAATCGTTGCTGCAAGTTGTTCCTCAAAATTGCCTGGCTTCCAACCAAGAGAGCGAATTCTCGTGGTATCAACCGCATAGCGAAAATCATGTTGAGGCCGGGGGTCTTCAATGAACTGGACCCGCTTTTCTGGCAGTCCCATCATTTTAACAACTCGTCGTATTATTTCTGCGTTTGGGATTTCCGGCTTATGATTGGCGCCAATGTTGTAGATCGTGCCAGCCTCACCTTTTTCTGAGAGGAGACAGATAGCCTTAGCTGTGTCTTCCATAAATAGCCAGTCGCGAACTTGTTTGCCCTCCCCCCAAACAATGGCATTTTTACCCCTAAGAAGACGGGTAATATTGCGGGCAAGCATTTTCTCTGGGAATTGCCAGGGCCCGAAATTATTTGTTGGCCGGGCAATGACAATTCTGGGATTAGAAAAGCAACGACTGAAATTTAACACAAAATCATCCGCGAGTGCTTTTGATTTTGAATAGGGAGAAGTAGCTCTGCCCTCGCCCGGTTCTTTTTGGTTCTCCCGACAAAAGACGCCTGGCGACACTTCACCATAGACTTCATCTGTGGATATATGGATTAGTGTCGTTGGGTATTTAGGCGGCCTCCTTTCTAAGGCATCCTTTAGTAAGACAAGGAATTTAATAGTTCCAAAAAAGTTAGTTTCATAAAATAATGAAGGATTGCTTTCTGAACGCGTAACATGGGTTTCTGAGGCAAAGTGAACAACAACAATGGGGCGGGCGCCGGCTGTTCTGACAAGAGCATTGAGAGCTTTTGAGAGTTCCTCAGTATCCTTAGCGTCTGAGATGCTAATGCCAAGGTGTTGGCAATACCTTACTTCACCAAATTCAATATCTTTGAGGTTATTTCCAGTTGCTGCATAATGCCTTTCAGGCCCAAGGTCGAGGTTAAATACAAGGCAGTTGGGATAATTATTTAAGATGTACCTGATAAAATTTGTGCCCATAAAACCGCAGCCTCCGGTAACTAGGAAAGCAGCTTGTTCCACCATAAGGGCAAACCTCCTTTCTATTTTCAATCTGCTTTTATATTAAAATTTCTTGATTGGCAATTAACGGACAAGAAATACAGGGTTTTGGCTGAGTCTTAGTTTTAGTATTCATTTTATAAAAATTTGGAGATGTCTGCGGTGGCGACGCCGATTACTGAATCAGCAGCGCCATAATATACAAAAAGCTGGTCTCCTTTTATAACAGCGCCGCAAGAGAAGACAACGTTTGGAATCTGTCCTTTTTTCTCATACTCTTTGACCGGTTCAAGAAGGGACTTTTTGCTCCTAAACAATATTCTTTCGGGGTCTCTTTTAGCCACGAAGACATAGCCAAGGCGGTAAATGCGTTTTTCTTTTTTCTGTTCAACACCATGGTAAATAAACAACCATTTATTTTTTAGCTTGAGGGGTGGTGCCCCTGCTCCGATTTTGAGGTTGTCCCACATATCATCTCGCGGCCTCATTACAATTTTTGGGGCTGACCACTTTTTTAAGTCCTTTGAGTAGGAAACCCAGATGTTTGGCTCAAAGCGGTGATAAAGAACATAGTAGCCATTAATTTTCTCCGAGAAGAGAACAGCATTTTTGTTAAGTATGTCTGGAAATAGAACGCCATGCCGTCTCCAGCGCCATCTTTTATTTAGAAAATTCTTAACCTTAATTGAAGCCAGGGCTACTTGTCCGATTCGTCCGTTTACGGCAGTGTAGGTCATGTATATCCTATCCTTAATTAGCGTCAACCTTGGATCCTCTACACCAGCATTGTTAAATTCTACAACTCTTTCAGCGGCTTCTATCCGGGGAATATAAATTGGCTTTTCCAGTCTTTCGTCTATATGGAAACCGTCTTTGCTTGAGGCGTATCCAAAGCGAGAGATTTTATCTTTTCCGAGAGCTCGGTAGATAAAATGGATTTTGCCGCCAAGGCTAACCACGGCTGGATTAAAAACATATTGTTCCCAAGAATGGCTTCTTATTGGCTTTAAGATGGGATTTTTGGAATATCTTTTTAATTTTACCATTAACTGCTAGTTAATATAGCTGATTACTTTCGGCCGTATGCGTCGTCGAATCTTTTTTCATCTTTCTCGTCAAAAAAGCCGAACGAAATTTCCAAAACCCGCCCTCCTTTTCCGGAGGCGGCAAGGCGATGTTTTGTTGTCCTGGGAATAAAAATTTCTTGACCCTTTTTTAACTTAATCGTCTTATTGCCGATTTGGGCTTGCAGGCCTGAATCAAGGGCAACCCAAAGCTCGTCTCTTTTTTGGTGCGACTGCAAGCTTAGTTTTTGCCCTGGCTTTATAGTTAGAATTTTTACAGTGCATCGCTTATTCAGCGCATACTGTTTAAAACTTCCCCAAGGTTTTTGCTTGGAATAACTTTTCTTTGCCATAAATCTCCTTTTTTGTCTAAATTTTTTTCTTGATGTCATTTTAGCACGAGATTTAAATCGCGGTCAATTAAAAGCCGTCTCACTTCCGAGAGCAAAGTTTAAAATTTTTTAAGAAAGAAAAAAGCGGTTTGAGGTTATCGCCCCGCTTTCGCTTTTAGGTAAGTCGCCAGACTGGATATCCTTTAAATTTTTCAGGCGCCTTCGAAGAGGTTGCATCATTAGGAATAAAAACCTCTGGGCCTTCAATAAGTATTTCCAGACCTTCATCTCCGCCTTCATCTTCCCCACTTGGAGAGACAACTTTCAATTTATAGAAAAACCACGCCAACCCTCCTTCGTCTAAGGGAAGAGTGAGTAAAAATCCTTGGCTAGGAATGGCTTGAGAACGCATAAATTCATAAAAGAACTTCAAATCTCTTCCCTTCCACATCTTCTGAAATTTACACTTTAAGGCATAGTGAACAAGCTTTCGAAAGTTCATCATCCCCTCCTTTACCAAAAAATTATAAAGTCATTGTAAGTTTATCTTTATTTCTTTATTCTGTCAAGAAAAATTGGCGGCGGGTGGTGCGATGTCCTCCTCAAATTTCTGCCAAATTTTAACCAGTTTTTAACGCTTCACACGTCGTGCGAAGCGTTAAAAACTGCCGTTGCCCGGGAGATTTCCAAAAAATCGGCTTTGCCGAAAGGCGGGTTGGCAATAAAAAACAACCCATTGTAGGTTTTTTCTTTTGATTTATAATATTGGCTATTTCAAAATACAATTTAAAATAATATTTTTTAATATAAAGGGAGTATGGCAGACTGCCGTACTCCCTTTGTTCAGCCGTTGAACAGTTTGCCTTGTTCCCCCTGTCTTTTTTTAAACCGTGGAGCTTTTCTGAAGGTTATGCTTGTGCTCTTGGGTGCAGGATAATCAATCGTTTTTCCTTTTAGTAATTCTTCGATGGTCAAAATTTGAAGGCGCGGATAATGTTTTTTCCATCCAGGAGAACTATAAAAACCTGCCCCGGCTGCCTCGGCACGCATTGCTTTTGAAGGTTTTTGAAGAGTGATAAAAACGCCAATCTCAGCCTTTTCTCGCGCTAAGACACCTCTAAGGTCACGAATATGAGCAGAAGTAACGTGACCTGCCTTAACCTGGAGAATAATTTGTTTAGTTTTTGCTTTAGCGCTATCAGCTTCATCGTGGAAGTAAAGTCGACCATCAATTCCTTTATCTGTCCCCTTCTTCTGCTCAATAGGTCGAGCTCCTACAAGACCTAAAGCCCACCATTGGAATTGATAGGGGTCCTCATGAGCCAGAGTTTTAGCACTGGCTAGATCAATCGGTTCGCCAATGACTTCGTAAGTCGAACCAATCTCACTTCCAAAAGTGTCTTGCAGACGATGTTTAATAAGAGTTACTGCTAAGTGAGTGATATCAATACCGATCCATCGCCGGTTCAATTTTTGGGCAACAGCAATCGCTGTCCCACAACCACAGAAAGGATCAAGGACAATGTCGCCTTTGTTGCTGCTTGCCTTAATGATTCGCTCCAATAAGCGTTCGGGCTTCTGCGTCTGGTAGCCGAGGCGTTCGGCTGGAGAGATATGTCCGCCAGAAGGGATATCAACCCAGAAGTCTTCCGGAATCTTTCCTCGTCTAAGGTACTCTTTTCTTGTACCTTCATCCTGAAGCTTGCCATCTGTCCCCCAGATTTTCGCCGACTTGCCTTTGTCCGTATGAAGTTCTTTGTAGGGGATACGAATTGCGTCGGCGTTGAATATCCAGGTGTCGCCTTTGGAATACCGTAACAGCACATCATGCTTCTTTGGAAAGGCCTTTTTTGCCCCTGATGGACCTGTGTAGCACCACACGATTTCATTCCGGAAGTTCCTCGCCTCAAATACCGCATCCATCAACATCTTAAGGTAATGGCTTGATGTTGGGTCACAATGTAAATAAATAGAACCTGTTGACTTTAGAACCCTGCGAAGTTGCACCAAACGCGGAGCCATCATTGCCAAGTAAGCCAACATATCGTTGTCGCCTAAAAACATTCTAAATGCCCGCATAACTTTGGAGACTTTTTCAGGTCCTTTTTCTACAACTTCATGATAACTCTTGGCAGCTTCCTGGTCCCATTGCCAGGTATCCTCAAACACTTTAATCTGGGCTTTTGACTGTGAACCATTTCGTTCCTGAAAAAGAACATTGTAGTCCTGATTGCTCTTGAAGGGTGGGTCAAGATAAATGAGGTCTATTGTCTCATCTTTGATGTAACGGCGAAGAATATCCAGATTATCTCCGTAGTACAAGAAGTTCTGAGCCATGGCTTTCTTTCTCCTTTCCTTTCTTTTCAGTTCTTTGGTGTTCTGTTCTTTAATTTTTCAAGGTCCAAATGTTTGCCCTCCTTTTATCCTCTCAAGTCCACCAGAAGCAGATTTGAGAGGGTAAAACCGTCTTTAATCCTAAGCTATAATTGGAAACTTGTCAATAAAAAACTCCACTGATTTTTGCGGAAAATTGTTTTT
>CAZYLA010000013.1:0-15123 GCA_964648435.1 uncultured Candidatus Saccharibacteria bacterium | reverse complement strand
TTTAATTTTTTTATTATCTGATATCTTCTTCTTTTTCTTTAATAATAAAATGCTGGAGACAAAAAACAATGTCAGGCAAAAATATAGAGTCACGGTCATTCCAATATATCGAGGATCACTCAAAGGTAAATCCACGGCCCGGAAAACATCAACAATATAGCGGCCCACAGAATACAAAAGAATCAAACTCAAAAAAGTGCCACCTTTAAAAGGAATTTTTTTGCGAATAAAGAAAATGGCAATAAAAATAAACAGGTTCAGAATAATTGAGTAAAGAGCTGTTTCATGACGGACGCCGTCAAAATATCTAATCCCCCAGGGCCAAGGACGAGTCATTAAATGCCCAAGATGGTCATGAATTAAAAAACAGCCAACACGGCCAATGGCAAAGCCAAGCGGTGCTCCAAGAGAAAAAACATCCGCTAATTCCCAAAAATCAAGCCGCTTGATTTTTACATAGACAGCGCCGCCAATAATCACACCCAAGACGCCACCCCAAAAAGAAAGACCACCTTTCCAAATCTTAAAAATTTCTAAAAAATCAGTTGAAAAATAGCTCCAAAATTCAACCACAAACAAAAGCCGTGACCCAATAAAAGCACAAATAAACCCAATAATAGCAATATTTAAAACTTCATTTTGGCTAACGCCTTTTCTTTTTGCTTCTTTTAAAGAGACTAAAATGCCGATAATAAAACCCAAAGCCACCATCAGACCCCAAGTATAAATTTTTACCGGGCCAAGCGTAATTTGATCCAAAACAGAATAAGGAATCATCTTTAAATAAATTCTAAATTCTAAACTCTAAATTCTAAACAAATTCAAAATTCAAAATCACAATATTCCAAACACCCTCTGCCTGCCTTCGGCAGGCTTCTTTTCCCTCCCAAGTTTTGTGTCACAAAACTTGGGAGGGAAAAGAATTTAGAATTTAGGATTTAGAGTTTAGAGTTTTTTATTACCGTGATTGCTTCAACCGGGCAACTTTCAGCTGCGGCTTTGCAATCGCATTTAGAACAATTAGCTCCTTCTTTAACATGAGCTTTGCCATCATCCCCAAGCTCAAAAACATCTTCGCATAAAGAAACGCAAGCTCCGCAGCCAATACATTTTTCCTGGTCAATTTTGATTGTCATTATTTTAATCTTGAAAAAGTACTTACATATGTAATTACATATGTAAGGATTTTAATAAAGACTTTTAAATACAGCGAATTATTTATTTTTGGCAGTTAAATATTTATAAACTGAGGTTGCTGCCACTGCTCCTTGAGCAGCTGCGGTCACAATCTGCTTTGTGCCCATTATATTAGTAATATCTCCAGCCGCAAAAACTCCTCTCATATCTGTTTGGTTTAAGTCATCAACAATAATTTCTCCTTTTTTGTTAAGAGCAAGTCCTAATTTTTTTGCCAGTTTGTTTCTGGGAGCCATTCCTATTTCTACAAAAATCCCCTCTACCGCAAGTTCTTTTTCCCCTTGATACGGTTTGCCTAAAATCACTTTCTCCACTGCTTTCTCTCCTCTAATTTCAGTGATAGAGTTCTTTTGAATTAAATGAGCTTTTTTGTTCTTTTTTACCTCTTTTATTAAATGAGGAGTAGCGAAAAACTTTTTAGCAATATCGATTAAATAAACTTCATTGTCCTGACTCAAAAGCATTTCTGCGGCTCGGAAGGCCGAGTCACCGCCGCCAACCACCATTACTTTCTTATTCTGATAGAGAGCGGCGTCACAAACCGCACAGTAATGAACTCCTTTACTGACAAACTCTTTTTCTCCTTTTACCTGAAGCTTTCTTTTTTTGCTTCCAGTCGCCAAAACAATAGTTTTTGCTTTAAATTCATCTTCTTTTGATTTTAAGGCAAAATAATTTTGTTCTAGCTTAATATCAACAATTTCTTTTTCAATAATTTCTACTCCCTGTTTTTCAACTTGTTTTTGAAAGCGCTTCATAAGCTCAATTCCTGAAAGACCGATCACCCCTGGATAATTTTCAACCAAAGGTGCATACACTCCCATTCCCCCTGGCTCTTTGCCAAAAATAAGAATATCTAAATTATATCGGCAAGTATAAAGAGCTGCCGTAAGTCCAGCAGGCCCAGCGCCAATAATAGCGGTGTCTTTAACTTCTTTATTCATTTAAGGCCTCTTCTAATTGGTCTTTATTAAAACCAATGATAATCTTTTCGTCTTTTTGGTCAGGATTAATAATCGTTACAGGAATGCCTCGCTGACCGGTTTTTTTTATCACTTCCATCCCTGCTTTTTCGTCTTGTGAAACATCAATATCTTTATATTTAATTCCTTTTTCATCCAAATATTTTTTTACTAAAAGACAATAAGGACACATTGGTGACGAATAAACTTTGATATTTTTCATATTGTTTTAACTCCTTTGCCTTCACACCAAAATTTTGGTGCGAGAGCAAATATTTAATTTTGTCTTATTTATTCTTTTCTGGTCTTACGGATTATAAAGGAAATTACTTTAACCACAATCCAGATTAAAATCCCGACTATTACAACAAAAGGGACAATCACAATAAAGACCCAGATAAGAATGTCAACCAACCTCTCTAAACCCCTCACAAGCGTGGTAAAGGCCTTTTTAACAATCGCAAGAGGCCGCCATGCTTCTGTGGGGATGCTTACTTCAGCTTCTTCTTTTAAAGTAGCAGTAATGGTCGACATATCAGTCAGGTTCTCTAGGAAACGGAGTTGTCCTTGAACCGTTTCAATCCGGCCGCGAACATCTGCCAATTCTTTAGAAACTAAAAGAATATCTTCCACTTTAACCGCTTTCTTCATAATCTCTAAATACTGGGCTTCTTCGGCTTGATAATTCTTAAGCCGTGATTGTAAATCAACATATTTTTCAGTTACATCCTGACCAGAAATGTTTTCAACCTCAACAACCTTTGCAATCTCTTTAATTTCAGAAATAGTGTGTCCAAATTGATCAACCGGGACTTTAATGGTGACTGTGGCGGACTGGACTCCGGTAGTAGTTTTTTTAAACCGAGAGTCCTGAACAAAGCCGCCTTTATCTTCAGCAATTCTCTTAAGCTCTTCGGCTGCATCAACAACTTTGTCAACAATAAGGGTCAAATTTGCTGTCTTAATAACTTTTTGCTCGGTTAGGTCTATTTCTTCGTCTCTGCCCTCTGGTGCGGCTGTCTCGACCTCTTTAAGCGCGACTTCCCCAATTCCAGGCGCAGCCATTGTAGGCGCACTCGGAAGAGCTGCCTCTTCTGAATCATAAGCAGGTGCTTCTTGGGATAAGCTGTTCAACTGGCTCCTGTTAGAAATCCAGCTCGCTACCACTAAAATAACCACAAGGCCAATAATAACCCCAAAGACAATCAAGATTACAAGACCGGCTTTTTTGGCGGTTGACATAGATCTTGGTGTTTGTACATTGTTACTCATAAAAATTCTCCTCTGCCCGCCCAGATTTTGTGCCTGGGGCACAAAATCTGGGCGGGCTTAATTTATAATTTTTCTTTTGTAATCGCTAATTTAGAAAGTTCTGATTCTGGAATTTTTCTTAAAATCCCGTTTTTAGCCCCGATTTTTTGGATAACGCTCGTCGCGTTCAAAGAACCAAGACGAATCGCAAATTCAAGACCTTTTTCTTTTAAAATACCATAAACAAACGCGGAGCCAAAAGCATCGCCCGCGCCAGTTGGCTCTATGGCTTCTTTCCCAAAAGTGCCGGCGCGATAAAGATATTCCTTATCAAAAGCAACCAAGCCCTCGCGACCCTTAGTAATTACGCCAATATTTTTAGCGATCAGAGTCGTCTTTTTAACAATCTCATTTTCTTTTTGAAAAGAAATACCAGTTAAAAGCGAGGCCTCTTCTTTATTTAAAATCAAAACATCAATCCTTGCCAAAATCTCTTTTAATTTAGAAAGGCCCTGCTTTAGCTCTTTTTGGCCAGGGTTAAAAGCAATTTTAATTTTTTTCTTTTCAGCTTCTGTAACTATTTTTTTTATAAGGTTTAAATTACCGCCAAGGCTAGCAATATAAAGCCATTTTGTTTTAATACGGGAAAAATCAATGTCTTTTTCTTGTAAATGCCCGCTTGCCCCGCGAAAAACTAAAATTGTTCTTCCTTGTTGATAAGTTGAAAGAATTACTGAGTAAGCAGTCGGGTAGTCCTTGCTTTCAATAATTAAACTTGTTGCAACATTTTCTTTTTTGAGTTCTTTTTTGATTTCCTCGCCCCTAAAATCTTGACCAATTTTCCCCAAAAAGGAGACAGATAAGCCAAACCGGGCAAAAGTAACTGCGGTGTTTGTGCCTGCGCCTCCACTTGCAAAAACAAGCTTCTCTATCGGCACTTTTGAGCCCAATGGCAAACAAATGCCTTTCTCGTCATCACCAAAAACTTCGTTTTCCAAAATCTCAAACCTTTTTGTCTTAATAAAAACATCCTGAATTGCCGAACCAATTGTGATAATGTCGTCCATTATCAAGGACTTACTATATTATTAGAAGGGGGATCCTTTGACTCGCAGCCCAAATTTTTGGGCATTACCCAAAAATTTGGGCTGCTTGCTCAGGATGAAAGTGGCAAATAGATAACTATTTACCACTTTCATTTTACCATAAGATTAAAAAGATTGATAGTGTTTTTTAAAGTTGTTTCAAAAACTTTTTCTTCTGGCAGGTCTTTCAGCTCTGCAATTTTTTTAGCCACAAACTGAACGTAGAGAGGCAAATTTCTTTCGCCGCGATGGGGCTCTGGCGCTAAGTAAGGAGCGTCTGTTTCTACTAAAATTTTTTCTAATGGAGTTTTTTTAACGACTTCCTGAAGGTCAGGAGCATTTTTAAAAGTAATCACTCCAGTAAAGCCAATAAAAAGACCTAAACTCAAAATCTCTTGGGCCTCTTTCCATGCCCCTGTAAAACAATGAACCACGCCGCGATTCACTTTTTCTTGTTTTAAAATTTTCACAAGATCCTTGTACGCCTCACGGCAGTGAATAACAAGCGGCAGATTTTGCTCGCGAGCGAGCAAAATCTGCCGCTTAAAAAACTCCCTTTGCTTCTTTTTTATCTCTTCTTCTTCATTTTTAGGTAAATGACCCTGTACCACTCGCTCCGCTCGGGTACAGGGCAAGTAATAATCAAGCCCTGTTTCACCAATACCAACAATTCTATTACTTTTTCTATTTAAAAGCTCTTTTATTTTTTTAAGAACTTCCTCTGGCCCTTTTTCGTCAACTTCTTTTTGAAATTTTGTCTCCATCTCGTCCTTGACTCTCTTGCCAACATGAATTGGATGAAGACCAACTACTGCCCAAACCCCGCTTTCATATTTTTTTGCCAGTTCCACTGCTTCTTTACTTGTTTCAAACTGCGAGCCAATATTAATAGTGCCAATGCCTGCCTCAAGGCTTTGTCGCAAAATCAAATCCCGGTCTTCACGAAAACCTTCAAAATTCAAATGACAATGCGAGTCAATAAGTTTTAACATTATATGAATAAATACTAATTAGCACGAGGGAATTTCTCCTCGAAATCTTCGTCAAGGCGCATAGATAAGTATTAGTTCTTTAAAATAAGAAGAGTAAATGCGCCGAGATGAGAGCAGCTTTCTTCTTAGGAAAAGTAATATTAACTAATATCGGTTAAGAAGGCTGCGTGCTTGAGAGGGGAAGTTCCCGAGGGATGATTATTTACTTTGTCTTTTACAGATAAATTAATCAATAAAACACACGTCTATATAATTAATTATATAATTATTTATATAACTTTCCAAAAAAGAAAAAGCCCAAGGGCAAACTTGGGCTCTTGTACTCAAGGCAAACTTCCAAGCAAAAACAAGCTGCTTTCAAAAAGGCAAAGTTTCATTTTAGGGCCTTTTCTAGAAAACGCTCCAAGAGTCGCCCACCCAATTTTTCCAGTTGCTCTTCTCGGCTTGGCTTTGGCAACATTCGTCTCGGAGCTGGAGTTAAGGCAGGATTTACCTTTCGCGGGGTTACTCGCGGGAGAAGCGTCTTTTGTTGCCTCATAGTCTCTCCTCTTTCTTGAAGCGGCAACCGACCTAAACACTCCCTTAGGGCAAGATAACCGTCTCCGGTCTGAATCAGCTCAAAATGATTAAGGGCTAGCTCTTTGTAGTGAGATCCACTAGTGATATTTGGCCCGTTTTTCACGCCGCAAGCAGAAGAGACCGGGACTAAACCATCATGGGGACCTTTCATTTCAACATCACCAACTATCTTCACAACACTCATCCCTCTAGGACTAGTCCCTACAATTACATAGCTTCGGTCACGATAATAGGTAAGATTAAGGGCACTAGAACCGCGAGCGAGTTCAGGATAACAGAGAACTGGCTTTTGTCTCTTCTCATGAGTAAAGTGTCTTGGAACAAACTTATCACCAAGGTATATCTTAGCAATTTCAATCGCCTGAGCTTTAGTCGCCAGCACGCCGTCATGAGGAGTCCCTATATAAATGATTTTCTTAATCATTCTGCGGTCAACCCGCGGATTAGAAGAAGCCAATGCTTCCTTGACCACCAAACCGCCCATACTGTGACCGATTAAATAAAGGTTATCTCTGCCGGGACGAAAATCTCTCTCAAGAAAGTAAGCTAAGTAGCGAGCACTCAACGCAATTTCATCTTCCCAATGATAAGAGTAGAGTTGAACGTCAAAAGTGCTATAATCCATCTTCATCCAGTTGAGAAATCTCTCAAAAGTTCCTGGCCAAGAGCCGAAGCCATGCACCAAAATGATGTGGTCCCTACTTCTTGAATTAAACCCATCAGCGACAATCAGACGATTTGGGAGCGGCGGTTTTTCTCGCACCGGCGCTGGTGCTGGTGTTAGCGCTGGAGTTGGAGTCGGCTCTACATGAGGCGGCGTTCCAGCTCCTTGATTAACCCAACGTACCCGCGGAATACTAGCTGTATCAATCTTGAGTCGCTGACCAAATGTCTCATAAATAAGATAGTCAACAGAAGGAGACGGAGTTCTAAAAAGATCGAGAGTATATGCATCTGCTCCTGGCATCAATGGCTGTTTTCGCATTAAAGGTTCTATCTCCCTAGTGCCGCCCACATTTCTTAGAACACGCCCTCGGTAAGGTACATTAGGCATTCTGTAGTACCGGTACCTTTTTCCGAGGTTATCCTTAAGGCGGCCCTGAGATACTTCCAGCACAGTCAGACGGTCTTTGCTAAGGTTCTTAATGTAAAAAGCAAACATCAAAACATCTCGAGCACTTTCCCCTTCGCTCTGACTAAGCACTTTGCCAATTTTGATCTCTAGTAACTGAACGAAAAGATCGTCATTTCGCAAAGTTAGGGGTAATTCCCGCACTTCTTTTAGAGGCGCCTCGGGAGGAGAAGCAGGTTCTTTTCCTTTTAGGAAAGCCAACATTTCTCCGCTAGGATTAGCCACAGGAACACGACCGATACTTTCTGGAGTCACCTTAATCTTGAGAGTTCCAAGCTGTGGTCTGTCAAGAGAAGAGGTATAAAGAGATAGAACTAAATACCGAACTGATTTGAAGGGAAGGTCAATCTTATACGAAAAAACTTCTGTTATCTCTTCACCAGGCTTGATACGGGTCTTTGGGGTATCACCATATAATCGTCCTAATCCTGCCAATCCCCCATCGCTAAGATACATAGAAGTATATCTCTCATAACGATTACCAGTATCATCCTCTAGTATCCCAAGAAAATCACCGGGATAGTTAATCACTTCCCCTCTCGTGTTATTCCTAATCTTCAAGATAAAGACTAGATATTCCTCTTCACTAATACCCCGGATGGTCTTTATGTATTCTGGAGTCACCTTCAAGGCAATCTTAACCGGAACATTACCAACTGCATTATACTGCCAATATCCTTCGACTCTGCCAATAACGCATTTTGTTACTTCAAGCTCCACTCCTGAAAAATCTACTGGCTGCCCAACGGCAATAAATCTTGACGGCTTTTCTCCTCGTGTCTCCTGCTGTCCCCAAAGTAGAACAACCAGAATTAAAGGGGGTACAATAGCAATCTTTCTCATCTCTTTCTCTCCTTTTCTGGATTTTTTCCCTTTAGATCAGAATACTAAAAGGGATTTTGCTTTCTCATTAAACTTCCTCCTTTTTCTAAAATTTGCCTTGAATATATCAAAGAACTACTTTCACATTAGCGAAAAATCAGCAGGCTTGTCAAGTCCAGTCCCGCGGCACCGTGGGGGGGACTGGGCGAGAGACCCTGAACCCGAGCGTCAGTAAGTGGTTTAGGGCTAAGTAAAAGCGCCTGAAAAATAAAATTTTCCAAAAAAGAAAAAGGCTCGCAAAAACGAGCCTACTAAAGAAAAGCAAGTAATCTCTTTATTTCACCACTCGGTCTTTATACCTTGCTTCTAACTGCTCCTTGGTCGGCATTCTCAAGTATTGCTCACCATCAGGGCCAATGTAAATATTCCCTTCGCGGCGGAGCATCACCGGCGTAATTGAACCATTACTGTTCTCAATGTTGATCGTAACCGTATTTGCCTCCTGGATTGCTTGGTTAATGGCCGCATCTTGAGCCATATCTCTCTCTTTTCCTTTACCAATCTCATGGCCAAGAAGACCACCAGCGACAGCGCCAGCGACGCCGCCAGCAAGCGCTCCCTTGCCTGAATCCTCAGCCGCAATGGCACCGGCACCGGCTCCCAGGGCCGAACCGGCCAATGCCCCCACCAAGGCATCACGCTGGGCTGGGGTCAGAGTCTCACAACCAGTTAGTAGCAGTATTGCCAAGAAAATTGCTGTCAAGAAAGCTATACCTTTTCTCATCTCTCCTTCACCTCCTTTTTAAGTTCTAAAACTCATCCTCTTTCTAAGCTCATCTTAGACTATAACAATAAAAAAGTCAATCCCGATTAAAGCGGTACTTATTATTCAAATAAAAACTCTTGGCAAGCTTTTCTTAGGAAACCTTGACCCACAGTCATTTTAACAGTGTTTGGAACTCTTTGGCATTCTTAACTGCGAAGCCGCGCGCATCGTTATTGAAATATGAATAAACAACTTCAGGCCGCCATTTCTTAACTTTTTCAGCCCAAGCGCAAAGTTCTTTTGAAGAGTATTCCGAGCCATACAACTCTTCCCCGCCGTGAAATCGGAGATAAACAAAATCAGCTGTAATTATTTCTTTTACTGGCCACTGCCTTGAGTGAGCAATTACCAAGCCAAAATTATATTTTTTTAAAATCTCGCAAATCTCATCGCAAAACCAAGATTCGTCTCGAAACTCAAAAGCATGATGAATATTTTTTGAATATTTCTTCTTTAAAATTTTACAAAAATCAGTTAGCCGTTCCGGGCTCACTTTAAATCTGGCCGGCAATTGCCATAAAACAACTTTTAATTTTTCTTTTAAGCCGAGTGCGTTTTTAAAAAATGTTTCAAGCGGTTCTTCACAATCTTTTAATTTTTTAATGTGAGTAATAAACCGCGAGCCCTTAACACTAAAGATAAAATCTTTTGGAGTTCGTTTTCGCCACCCCTTAAAAACCTCTTTTTTTGGCAACCGGTAAAAAGAAACATTAAGCTCAACTGTATTAAAATGCTTGGCATAATATTCAAGCCACTCTCTTTCCGGTAAATCTTCTGGATAAAAAATCCCGCGCCAATGCTGGTAGCTATACCCGCTTGTGCCGACAAAAATCTTTGATTTCATTATCTGTCTCTATTCTTAGAGAGTTTCTTTTTTATCCGCACACCAAAATTTTGATGGCGAGGGCTTACTCTTTTTACAAGGTTAATAAGCCGGCCAAGGTAAACCGTGATTATTACGACAACCACTGTTATAACAACCGCGTAAATAAAAAGGGCTAAGATATTGCCACCCGGCTTGGGAAAAATTTCGCTAAATAATTTTTTAATGGCATCATTCCACGCCAAAGCAGCAACTAGGCCAAAACCCGCGGTTGCTAAAGTAGAAATTTTTTCTAAAACCTCAATTTTTAAATTCTTCTTTTCTTTGGCAGTTAATTTTTTCTCTTTTTTTGCCTCTTTCATACTTAAATTATAACATAAAAAGTTCTAAAATCCGAAAGGCAATTCCCCCAAGCAGAACCGCAAAAAATATCTCAAAAATCATGATAGCACCAGCCTTTTTCCAGCCAAATTCTTTAACCAGCACGGCGATGGTCGCAATACAAGGGATATAAAACATTGTCACCAACGCAAAAACAATCATTTGTACGGGATTTAAAACAAGTGCAAAATTGGCTGTGCCCAGAAGCGTTGCCAGCATAATCAAAGCAAGCTCCTTCCTTAAAATTCCAAAAACAAGAACAATTGCCGTTGCCGCTGGCAATCCAAGCCAGGAAATAGTCACTGGACTCAAGAACACAGAAAGCGGCTCAAGCCAGCCAAAAACCTCTAAAATCTTAATCAAAACACTTCCAATAATAATTATTGGAAAAGCAAAATAAACAAAACCCTTAAGACGCAGCCATGCCTGTTTAAAAACAGTTTTAAAATGAGGCCATTTCAAGTCATGCATTTCCATTATGAGGCCCATTGGCTCACCTGGCAAAAGCCGAAAAGCTGACTGACCAAGTAAAAAAATGGCGATGAGATTAAAAACATATAAAGAAAGTGCCCAGGAAAGACCGACAAACTTTCCCACTAACCCAAGAATAATCACGGTCCGCGCCGCACACGGAATTAAAGATGTCGTAAAGCCGCAAATAAGCCGCTCTCTCTGGGTTTCCATAATCCGGCAACTCATAATTGCAGGGACACTGCAACCATAACCCAAAATCATCGGAATAAATGCTTTTCCATGAAGTCCCATTTTGTGCATCATATTATCAACCAAAAAAGCAATCCGCGATAAATAACCCGAGCTCTCCAAGAGCCCAAAAACAATATAGAAAGGGATAATATAAGGAAGAGCAATCGTGATTCCTGCTAAAACTCCCTCAAGGCCGCCCAAAATTATGGAAGCAACAGGACTAGCGCCAAAAGTCTCTGCATAGAATGAAGTCCCCCATTCAAAAAATCCCTCAAGATAGCCAGACAAAAAATTGCCAAATTTAAAAATAGCAGAAAATATTATTAAAACCGCTAAAATCAAAATTGGATAACCCCAAAATTTATGGATTGCCAAACGATTAATTCTTTCAGTTAAGCCCGGTTTTCGCGGCGCCGTGATTTGCTGGACTTTCTGGGCAATTTCATGAGCTATTTTACACCGAGTTGCTTTAATATTCAAAGGAGTTTTTTCGCCGCAAATTTCTTGAATTTCTTCAGAAAAATCTTTCACTTTTTCCAAAACGCCAGGTTTCTTCTTTGAAACCAGTTTTTTTATCTCAGGATCGTTCTCTAAAAGTTTAATCGCACTAAAACGGTCTGGATAATCAAGGTTCAATACTTCAAGTTCAGGTAAAAGCGCAGCAATCTTCTCCTCAACTACTCTTTTATATCTTGGTAAAAATGCCTTTAGTTTTGTCTTGTTTTGAATAATCTTAATTGCTTCCTTTAAAATCTTGGGGATACCTTCCCCTGTAATGGCCACAGTTTTAACAATAGGCGCACCTAAAATTTTTCCAAGTTTTTCGGTATCAATTCTAATGCCCTTCTTCTCTGCCAAATCCATCTGGTTTAAAACAACAATTAGAGGCGCCTCAAGTTCAAGAAGTTGAAGCATAAAAATTAAATTTCGCTCTAGCGCGGTGGCATCAATAATATTAATAACCACATCTGGTTTTTCTTTAGCAATAAAATCCCGGGAAATAACCTCTTCTAAAGAAAAAGTTGTCAGCGAATAAATTCCCGGCAAATCTAAAACATCAATTTCATGCCCTTGGAAATGAAGTGTCCCTTCTTTCTTTTCAACTGTTTTACCAGGCCAATTGCCAATGTGCTGGTGAAGCCCAGTTAAGTAATTAAAAATAACCGACTTACCAACATTTGCATTGCCGGCAAGCGCTAAAGTTATTTTCTTCTTTGTCATAATTTTATCCTGCACCTCTTTGCTGATTTTCTAAAAACCTCTAAGCGCCCCTAGGCACTTATCAGCAAAAAGGCGCAGGATTTATTTAATCTTTTTAACAATGATTTTTGCGGCCACGCCCCGGCCAAGCGCGAGTTTAGAACCACGAACCTCAACTTCAATCGGCCCTAAAAAAGGCGCCGCAGTAATCACTTTTAAAATTGTTCCCGGGACAATGCCCATATCTGCAAGCCGAGCCATTACTCCACCGCCGCCAGCAATGGTCATAACTTCTGCTTTATCACCAGCCTCCAGATAAATTAGGGGTACATCTTCCTGTCTTTCTTCTTTTTTTCTCATAGCTTTATTATATCACAAAAAATAAATTTTATGATATAATTAAAATATTGACTTAAAAAGATATGAAAAGCAAAACTTTCTTCATTTTACCAATTATCGCCCTCCTTACAATTATTGCGGCTCTTGCTTTTTTGCTTTTTAAAAAAGAACCAGGTGAAAAAAACGGCATTCTCCCCTCTTTGCCTGAAAAAAGCAAAAAAGCAGAAACCGCCACCTGGGAGGAAATTGAAAAAGCAAAAGCGCCTTCTTCTTATGAAATTGAGGGCATTGATTTTATTGGCGGCGACACGGGTTGCTGTCTTTGCGCTGCCTTTGCCTCGGCTTACAAATATATGGGCGGGGCTGATTCTGACAAATTATTGTCCGAACTTCTCTTGCCTGCCGAAAACCGCGATGTTAAAGCAATAATGAAAATTTTTGAAAAATTCGGGCTTAAAGACAAAATCCATATTGGTTATTATTATCAAGGTAAAACTACTGAAGAAAGGCCAGCAATGCTCAATTTCTTCAACACTTATTTAGAAAACCCCGAAGCCCAGGTAAAAATGTTTGAGAGCGAAGAAAAAGCATTTGAAGCCCTAAAGAAACTTATTTATTCTGATGTCCCGACAGTTGTTGCAGCAGAAGATGTTATGGAGCAAAGAAGCCCCCAACAAGAAATCCAAGACAATACTTTCTACCTTATTACTGGCTATAACAAAGGGCAAATTATTGCTCATATGCTCCCCGGGATCAGAAGCACTGACCCTCTTACAATATTTAAGCAAAAATGGCAGCTCCAAGACACAATTTTTAAATACGGCCTTATCCCGGGAAACTACACTATTATTTTTCTGCCCCAGATTCAAGAAGCTCAAAAAGGGCCGCCAAAATAAAAACGATTTTTTAAAGCAGGGATGAAATAAAGCGGTGGGGTTTCGCGAATCTCGCGAAACCCCACCGCTTTATTTCCTTAACGATGTCGCGCTAACGACGTCGTTTAATAATATAATAGAATTTATGTTTTACTCAACAGGCAGTAATTCTGCCCAATCATCATGATAAGTCGGCGGTTCAGAAACTTTTGTGCCTACAATATTGTAAGCATCAGTCCAATAATGCTCTGAGCCATAAGGAACCTCAAAAGTTTCTCCGGTTCCCGGATTATAAACTCTTTCTACTCCCAACATCGCATCGCTCCACTGTCTCCCTGCTCTTTCATGGACTTCAGAACTGTATTCAAAGGACGATGAAATTATTTCCGCAATTTCCGAGCCCGTCTGACTAATTATCCCTGTTCTTTTAGCCACTTCTGCCTGCTCCCGAGCCGCCCAAGCTTGATTAATCTGAAACGAATCTCCCATTTTTCCCACAATTTCTTCCACCAAAGGAATTTCTGATTCCGGCGCCCAATAATGAATAAGAGAAACCGTCCACATTCCCATGCCGCCGACATTCATTCCCTGTTCGGTAACGATAACCTTATGAACTTTGCCATCGCCTTCAAGAGTTGCCTCCGCCGCCGTGGTTTGAGTAGTCCAAGGCAATTTAACCGCTTTTGAAACTATATCCGGCCGAGCTTTTGCTTCCTTTACAGAAAGCCCTAATCTATCAGCAAGAATGTTTTGAATATATTCTTTAGCGCTCATTTCTTTCCTGACAATCATTTCTTTGAATACTCCTCCAGAGGGATTATAAGAAGAGCCCTCGCTAAAACCGCTCATTTCTAAAACCCAAGTGGGAACAACATAAAACGGCGGACAAGGGCTCTCAATCTGAATTCCTTTTTCTTGGGAAACAAGATCCATTTTTACAGCGGCATCAGCATAGGGTCTGACTATTCCTCCGGAGACATTCCATCCAGAAGGCACATTTACAGTAAAAGCTCCCTCGCTAGGGTCCTGCCAAGGAACCATAGAGATTACCCCAGTTATTTTCGCCGGCTCTTTTAGATTCTCATTATAGCGAAAGCTGGCAAGTACTCTTAACAAATCCGCTCTTGTTTCGTTAAATTTTTCCTCTTCCGCGGCAATGCCGGAAATAAAAGCATTCTTATTATCAACCGAGATCAAAAAAGCGCCAATATGCTCACTGCCGGAATACTTAATCCGACCGACCAATGAATTGTATTTTTCTAAATTTCGCTTGCTTACAATCTCAAAGTCAGGAAAAAGCTTTTTTAAATCCGGCTCCAGAGCTTCCAACACTTCTTCGGCGCTCAGAGGCTCTAAAAGAACTATTGTTCTTACAAAAGCAACTGGTCCTTTGTTGTTAGTTGGATCAGGGCCAATTTTAACAAAACCGGTTTTATCTACAACTGCCTGCCACAAAATGGGTTTCTCCACCGCAAAGCCATGGGAGTCGTTATATTCATGCCACTTAGAGGTTATTATCTTGCCCTGACCATTTTTTTGAAACTCTTTAGCAACTTCTTTTGCTACCCCATATAAAAAACAGCCCAAAAGAGCAATTTTAAGAAGACCCAAAATAACAAAAATGGTTACAATAATTTTTATTTTGTTTTTCATATTTGTTTCTTATGAAGCCTCCCCAGCTTAGAGTCCGGGGATTCATCCAAAGCTTTCTGGAGGCGAAACCCCGCACCGAAAGCCCTGTTTCACTGCACCCTTCATCCCTGTCCTGAAGGACGGGGCTTTCTGGTGCGTGGGTAAAATCTCTCTTTAATTATAGCACAAAAGCAATAAGCAAATAAATCATTAAACGACGTCGCTAACGACATCGTTTAATGATTGTGTTTAATTTTTCAAAAATTTCTTTGATTTCTTTTTTGGCTTTAAGGTTTGTTTCCATAATCGGCTGAAAGTGAGA